>NZ_LMVM01000012.1:0-300000 GCF_002287175.1 Methanobacterium bryantii
CTAACACCTTCATTTTCCATTTAAAATATTAGTACAAAATACCAATTGTACAAATCAACCATATAAATATTTCCATTTTAGTTGAGTAAATATCAAGTAAAATTGAATTAAATGAAGCAGTACCAAACCGAAAAAATCAACATCAAAAAGCCATAATCTGCAAAAGCTATTTTTAAATTGCAAAATCATCACTTTCTACTCCTAAAAATCAATTATCCTTTAACTGATGTACATGGACAATACAATTTTTTTAAATGAGTTTACCACTTCCAGTTTAAAACAAATACTGATTAATTTTTGACTATTATTTTAAAAAACTGTAATTTGCAAGAGAGACAAACTCCATTTTATGATAAACATTTGCAAAAAATTATTGTAATTTGATGATCTTAAATAATAATGATGCATATGAAGACCAGATTTAAAATAGAACCCCATGAATTTAAAGGTCCATTCGACATTGAACTTACCATTGGAAGCGGCCAGACCTCCCAGCCTGCATGGGAGAAGAAAGGCAAATACTTTCAAGGATTAATATTTGTAGAAAATAACGCTTGCCTTGTAAAAATAGCCCATACGCCCAACACTGATGATCCAATTGATATAATAGCTGAATCCAAAGAAGAAATAGAAAAAGAACAGATTAAAGCTAAAATAATGGAAATTTTTGGTTTAAATGATGATCTCCCTAAGTTATATGATTTTTTAAGAAATGACCCCAAACTAGAACCTACAATCGATTTCTGTGAAGGTTTAAGACTATTTAAAGCTAATAACTTATTTGAATCAGTTGTATGCTCCATAACATCTGCCCATAACTCCATAAAGCAGTGGAACAAAGCTATAAATCTATTAAAGGAAAAATTTGGAGATGAATACAAATTCTCATCAGGTACATTCTACTCTTTTCCTAGCCCTCAAATACTTGCAAATGCCCCGGAACATGAGTTTGATGAAGAAGAATGCAGCCCAGAATTACTTAAAACACGGGCTTCATGGAAAGACCTTAGAAGCTGCCGCGTAGGCTACAGGTCAAAATACATAATTAAGGCATCTGAAATGGTTCAAAACGAAATAGATCTGCAGAAAATTAGCAAAATGGACTATGAAACTGCTTTTGATACAATACTCAAGATTCCTGGAGTGGGGCCCAAAGTAGGGGACTGTATCCTCCTTTACGGTTATGGATTTGGAAAAGCCTTCCCAGTGGATATATGGATAAGTAGAATCGTTTCCAGTCTTTACTTTGATGGGAAGAACGTTACAAACCCTAAAATGAGAAAATTTGGTATAGAAAGGTTTGGAAATTATGCAGGATATACACAGCTGTATTTATTCCACTATGCGCGGAAATCCGGGCTTATGAAGACCTTGAAGAAATAATTAGAAGATAATTTATCACCATATTGAATAATATCAAAATGATGAGTTAAATAAATTTATTTAGCTAAAACAAGCTTTAAATAATCAGACCACAAAAAGCGTGAAACATTACTTTGAAAGGTTGAAATGTCAATGAGTGATTTGTATGGGCGAGCTTTCAGATGCACTGGATGAATTCAGTGAAATTTCAAGGGAATTCCATGCAAGAATACAAAAAATTTTAAGGGATAAGTACTGCTGGAAATGTCCAATGAGGTCTACAAGTAAAAATACTTTTTGTAATGAGTTAGATGCATGGATTAGACTTACAGGTGCCTTTGAAAGAGGAGTTCAGGATAATATGCTCAATAATGTTGCATATGATGAACTAGAGATTATAACCTCAAGATACTTATTTAAACTCTTAAAAAAGCATAAAAGACACTTAAAATGTAATAAAACAACTATTTTAAAATTAAAGGAAGATGTTGATCCATTTGCTTTAAAAGAGGATCTACTTTTTATTGAAGAAAATCCAGAATCAGTTAAAACTAATGATCTGATTTTATGGCCTCAAATTTGCCCAGTTTCATTTTACTGGTTTTCAAAAGCTAAAATACTGGGCATTATTCCGTTTAAAATCCTAAAAGTAGAAAAATCATTTCAAAAAGAAGGACATAAGTTTGTTCAAGTAGAAAACAGCTTAGAAATTCCATTAGAATATATAACAGGGAAACTAATTAAAATTATAAGTAAAAACGATCCAGTATATTCAAAACTAGATTTATAACCGACTAAAATAAGTAGGGAACTCCAAATGAAAGTTGAAGAAAACTTTAAAACTCAGGATAAATCCCGTAAAAACCCAAAATTTATAATTGGCGTTATTGATTCATATATTCATAGTGGAGATAAAAATCACATTCCAGATATTTTAAATGGTTCTTTTTCTCTTAAAGAAATTTCAGATACTATCTTAAAAGAGGCAACCAGATTAACTGAAAGTAAATACTGTTATGTAGCCTATGTAGATCCCAAAAATAAGGATAGTGTAGGAATTTCATTCACTAAAATGACGCCCGAATGCGATATGTACGAAAAAATAGGAGAATCGCGGTTTCCTGTGAGAAAAGATGGTACCTACGGCGGACTTCTGGGATATTCACTGGATACAGGGGAATCATTTTATACTCAAGATGTTACTGGCCATGAAGCTGCTCATGGGATTCCAAAGGGACATGTTCCTGTAAAACAGTTTTTATCTGTTCCTGTATTTTCAAAAGACAGAATTACCGGCCAAATTGTCATTGGTAACCCTAAAAGAGATTATACAGATAAAAACCTGAAAATAATTGAAAAAATAGCTGATTTTTATGGTCTAGTTCTTGAAAACTTGTTTTAAATAAAAAAATAAAATAAATAATTATATTTATCTTAAGGCTTCAGGCGGGTTTCTTCTTTTCAAAATAACTGCTGCGATGTATCCAAGTCCTAAAGTTATTAGAACACCTACAATCAATGCCACTATTCCACCGTAAGGATTATCTTCACCTAAAAATGGTATAGTATAATCTGGCATTGGTGCCTCATAAATTCCTGACTCTTCAGTGGTAGATACGTCCTCTGCAGTCTTTTCAAGTCCATCAGGATTGCTTGAAGCTATAAATGGTGCTAAAACAGCAATTATTATGCAGATTACTAATCCTCCCAGGACTAATTTTTTGTCTTTAGGGCTCATTTTGCTGCAGCCTCCATAGATTCAGATTTAGTTTCTTCAACATTCTTTTTTCTGTTCCAAGCGAGTAAATCTGGCCTTACACTTTCCAGTCCCATAATTACTACCACTGTTAGAACTGCTTCAATGATTCCGATTAATGCATGGTATAATCCCATCATTTCAAGTCCAGGTACAAGTGGGAACGTTCCAGCAAGCCACATTTCTACTGCAACTGCTTCAGATGCTAAGAAAATAGATAACCATGATGCTACGCCTATAGCTGCTATTTTTCCTATTGATTTTCTAAGGGCTTTAAATGTGAAAAGTCCTACAAATCCTCCTATAATTCCCATGTTAAGTACGTTAGCACCTATTGTAGTTATTCCACCGTCTCCGAAGAATAAAGCCTGAACAAGTAGTACTAATGTAAATATTATAACTGCTGCTTCGGGAGCACAGAATACAAGTGCGACTAATGCTCCTCCCACCATATGTCCACTCGTTCCAAATGCTATAGGAATGTTCATGGACATTATGGCAAATATACCTGCAGCTAAAACTGCCATTAACGGAACTGATTTTTCATCAAGGTTCTTTCTGGCCCATTTTTGTGAGAAGTACAATGCCACAATAAGAATAACAAAATAAATGGCACACTGCCACAAAGGTATAAATCCATTTGGTATATGCATATTTTTATCCTCCCTTTACTTTATAAGGATCATTTTTAAGTTAATGGAGTATTACCAAACCTGATTTCAGAGGATAAAAGTTAATACTCCATTTTAAAGCTCTATGACCCTTAAACTCTCCGTCTATGCCTTTTAATTTTTAATCATATAAAGCTTTCCATCAGTATTACAAAAACCATTATTTCATCATTAAATGTAATAAAAAAGTATTACATCAGTTCTATTTTTAATGGAAAATGTAATAACACACTATTTCAGACAAAAAAAACTAATAAACGACAATTTCTGATCGTTCTATAAATAGTATACTAAGCCCTAAAACTCAGCTTAACCTATCTTAAAAAAAATAGATGAAAAAATATAAAAAAAGTAACCGTCAACCCTCAACCATAATCAATTTACCGCTGCTAGGATCCTTATATACCGTTCCCATTTGCACATAACCTTTTCCTTGTCCAGATTGGCTTTGTGGTGTGTTGTTGAGTTGTTTACCCTGTTGAATTTCAGCAGCTTTCTTCATGGCTTCCATGGTCTGTTTTTTCTCTTCTGAAGTTGAATCACTGAAAACAACACTCTGCATATTCCATGATAATACCAGAAATATAAGGAATCCAACGGCCAATACGAGCATTGCATCTACTAAATTAGATGTGCCTGCCATTGGATCTTCTTCTTGAGTGTTAAGTAATCTGCGCCGGTTTTTTCGAAGCATTTTCTAAGACCTCCAGAACAGATTCTGCCAGTGTTTCAAGGGTCGAAAGGTTATCTTCGTACCACCGCCTTCTAACTTTAGAAATGACGTATGCAACACCTCCAGCAGCTATACCAACAACAGTAGTGTCAAAAGCAATTATTATTGCCTGTGCAAGAGTATTTATGTCTCCAGAACCTAAAGCTGCTAAACCAGGACCCATTGGTATTAATGTACCCATAAGTCCAAGGGTTGGGCCAAGCCGTGTTACGATATCTGTTTTCTCGAGACTTTTAGCTATTTTATATTCTTCATTTTCAATTAACTTCCTTGCAAGGGATTCCCTTGATTTTAAACCTATATCATCAGACTCTACAATACTCACCAGTATTTCCTTATGATTTTCAGATAAATTACTCTTTTCAACCACTTCCAGTACATGTTCTGGGGTGCCGGGGTTTGACATGTCTTTTATAAGTTTTTTAACGTCCCCAACTTCAAATTTAACCCTGCTTGAATATTCAGAGAGTAAACCTCCAAAACTAATTATTGCATAGACCATAAAGGCCAGTAAACCTATAATAACAGGTATAAGAAGGCTCTGGGATATAACGTGTAAAGCTGCACTTAATGCTTCACTTCCAGGAATTGTCGCCATTAAATCACCTCATTTATTTTTGTATTAGAATGCTTCTCTTTTTTGTCAGGTAAAATCCTGCAAATACAAGTACTACAACAAGTAGTACTGCATAAATCAATGTTTCTGCAGATGGAACAGTTAACGGGCTCATTTGAGATTGAAGAACTGTACTTATATTTGGAATAACTATAGCAGAAGCTAAAAAGTAAAGGCCAACAAAAAGCATAAAATTACCCAACAAAACAGGGTAAGGCTTCTTCAAAACCCTTACTATTGCACCAGATGCAAAATAAAAGGCAAGTATAGTTATACTAAGGAAAACAGCCGCATATTGCCCAACAAATACTGTAGAAACTCCTATAAATGGAGAAGCCAGTACTATAGCTGCTATAACCGCCCCAAAACAACATGGACACGGTGCAATCATTGCAGCACATGATGCCTTAGCATGATTTTTACGATGCACTTTCCATTCCCTAATGGTGTGAAAACCTGCATACATAATTATAACTGACATAGCTAAAAATATAGCGAAATTATAATCATACACGACCTTATAAACAATATCAGTATGTCCTGAAACTAAAAATGCTAATATGAATATTCCAAGACCGTAACCAGCAGATACTCCCACTGCAGCTTTTTTAGAAAGCCCAGCAAATCCAGATGCAAGCCCGATCTTAATACCGAACACTAAAATTGCAGATAATATTCCCATTTGCCATAATAACTCTAACATGATAATCAACCCAATTTTTATAGTTTAGTTCAATATAATACTTTCTATTTTACTTTTATTATTACATAGGGCCATTATTTCACCAAAAATGTAATACAATTTATCTAAAATTATTACTTAAATCAGTTATTTCACCAATTAGTAATAATTAAATAGAAATTATTACGTTCTATCTTTAAATATACCTATTTTTATTACACAACCAAACCAGATACTTTTCATGACTTTTATCCCTACTTAAATAAAAAAATAGGGAAATTTTAGTTTTTAGACCGTTTTAACAGGTTCAAAATATCTGATTTGAAGTAGCCAGCACCAAGTAAACACAAAATTGATATTACACCAATTATAGCCATTACAGGGACACCTGAAGATCCTGACGCACCACTAGAAGCTGCTGTAGATACTTCATAGGCATTGTTACTGCCAGAAGCTACTGAAGCGCTGCTACTGCTGCTTGAAGCACTTTTAGTTGCAGCCGTAACCGCTGCAGCTCCAACACTGCCCACGCCGCTTCCAGAAGAACCAACACTGCCGCTGCCTTTACCAGTATCAGATTGGCCTTTACCCGAATTTTGTGAATTTTCCCCATTAGAGTTCTCACTTAAAACCTGACCAGTAGCCTTATACATCATATCCGCGAACTGTTTAAGCTGGGCCGTACTCAAAGAGGAACTCATCATCAGGAAATTGCTGAAGTCAATATTAGCACACGTGTGGTGGCAGCAGGTAACACCGTACGAAGTAGACTTTATATAAGTATCAACCAAGTCGGTAATAGTTTTCGAGTCTGCATTCCACAGACCTTTACGATATGCCGTAATAAGCCATCCGGCCATACTCTGGAAAGAAAATGCTTTATAATCTGCGTTAACACTGAATGCAGAACTCAGCAAAGTATTGGCCAGTTGATTCCATGTAGAATCGCTGACGAGTTTTCCGCCATTTGTATCTTTATTGATCAGATCAAATGCAGCTAAATTTTCAATCCTTGCAGAATATTCCAGCCAACCGCTTGCTCCCTGGTTCAAAAGAGCATTCACGTATTTTGGGTTTAATAACGTAGATCTAATCTCCAAATTTATCTCTTCAGAAAGGCTCCTTGTTATGATATCGTTTTTGTTACGGATATCAACAATAGATGTATCTGGATTTGCACCTAAATATTGAGATGCTAGAGTTACTCCTCCAAGCCAATCATAATAATCGCTTGAATCTAATAATCCCCATGTACTGTCAATATTTTGGGTTATTAAGTCTGTATTCTTTAATAAATACTCAAAGGTATCTCTATTACTGGACACGACAATATTACCATTTTTATCAACAGTCCATGCATTAGATATTCTTGACAGGTATATCTCTGCTAGTTCTTTGGTAACATCAGCACTATGCTCCCATTTACCCGTGTTTGGAAGGTAATCAGATACTCCTGTCCCTTCAAGAACCGCTCCAGGTAAACCAAATATACGATCCAAAGAGGGGTTTTGTGCATAATGTTTTTTAACATAGTTATCTTTTGTACTTTCATTTGTAGCATTAACCAGTGCCACTGCACCGGTCATGAGTTTTAACCAGTTTACATTACTTGTAACTGCTGTTGCAAAAACATCTATGCGCGGCCTGTGGATTACAGTACCATTACTAAGAGTTATAGTTAATTCAGATAGTTTCATTAGTTTAATACCAGTTACTGTGCCGCTGGCATCCCATACTGGCTCAACACCTAAATAATATAAAAATTGAGCAATAGCGACACCTTCAGTACGCAGCAGTTCAGTACCCCACATAACAATAGCTATAGTATCAGGGAATTTTTTATGTTCCTCATAATACTCAACTATTTGCTTATTAACAATATTTTTAGCAGATTCCCATGCTGCTTCACTCGGCATTTTAGTAGAATCAACAGAGTACATACTGGTACCTGTAGGTAAACTATCGCAGTAAGATGGATCCCCTGCCAAACCCGGCACGATATAACCCCCACTTAAAGCTGTTATAATAGATTCTATTTCAGTATTGTTTGATAATTCTGAAATTGTTTCCACACAAAACTCTAAATTAGCATATAAATCACTCTGCTTGCTGATACCATTCTTTGCCGCTAGATTAGCTAAAGAAACCCCATTAACCAGTTGAGTTATATAATAGGTCAATTTGCTTTTAATAGTAGTTACTTTCTCATCATATGCAGTATTGTGGGTCATAGTGTAATAATCTACACTTAATGACGGATACAATAATTTTTTGATGTTATCCATGACCTTCGTTCTCGACGAAGCTATCGTAACTGTTTCCTGAATTAAATCATCGCCAGTGAGTCCTTTACCTAAAATATGTAAGCCTAATGTGATAAGATTATTTTGAAGTTCATCTAAATAACCATCAAGGCTATTAACCCATGTTTCAAAACTTTCACCCGTTTTCGGACCATCCAATCCTAAGTCATTAACAGCCACGTTTTTAATTTTAATTTGATACTGTGTCACCAGATCAGTAGCATTTACTTTAAGTGCATTTTTATAAGCAGTGATATAATTCTGCAGGGTGACATAATCCCCATATAATTCTGAAGAAACTGTAGCTGGAGTCATATGACTTATAACAAGAGCAAATGCCCTGTCTTTAGCAACCATACCTTCACCCGGATCAGAAGTTATAAAAGGATATATGTCTGGTATTGTGGATAATTGAAAAGTCCAGTCATCTGCCTGCACTCCAATAGATCTACCCGGCAACCACTCCAGTGTTCCATGGGTTCCAAAGTTTATCATTACGTCTGCTTTGAATACTTCACTTAACCATTTATAAAATGCAACATACTGCTGATGAGGTGGAAGCGTTGCACTGTGATAATCTTCAGCTGTTTCCAGTTCTTCCCATCCCCTACTTGGTTGAACTGTGATAAACACGTTACCGCAAACAATACCTGGAATAACAAGGTACTTGTTATCATAAACCATGACTTTACCAATACCAGAGCCCCATTCAGCAACTAATTGATCTTGCAGCGTTTCAGGTAATTCATTGAACCATTTTATGTATTGGGTAAGATTTACAAGCTGTTTATTTGCAGTAAGATTTGCATAGTTGTCTTCAACATACTCATTAAGAAGTCCCTGAGCCCAGGTACCTTTATTACCAAATGAGGCGATTATGGTATAAAGTTTCGTAGCAGAAGGAATTTCACTTCTTTTCATACCAATATTGTATCCCTCATCATACATCGCTACCAATAAATCATGGAGGCTCTGGAAAACATCCAGATAAGAAGCACCGATATTAGATTTCCCCGGAGGGTAATCATAAAGAACGATAGCAACTTTTTTATCTTTATTGGCCTTTTCTTTAAGATTTGCCCACCCATTGGTCAGTTGAACAACTTTATCTATACCTTCCTGTACAGGTATTTCATTACCATTAGAATCAATATAAGATACAGGCACAGCTCCAAAAACGCCTTCAAACTCTGGAATAGTCACTGCATAGGTCCATTCGGCTTGAGGTCCATATGCACTTGTGTAACTATAGTTACTGATACCATTAACAGCCTTGATAATTTCAATGTTCATCTCTGCAAAGTCATCAATGGCACCTCCATCAGCCATATTAGCATAATCCATTGACCAGCTGTACAGTGAAGTTACACAGACAACACCCCTTGATAATGGGCCAGTGCCATTTACACCGACGGTTAGTTCATTTAACAGTTGACTAATTGAAGGTGTAAGTGCAGACTGGAATAAATTAAATACGGCCCTGCCTTGAGCTTCATAAGTTTTGATCATTTTATCTACAAGGGCTCCTCCAGGGTTGTAACTGGCAATAATTATAAATGAACCCTTTATTTTTGATTTAGACGAATTATACCATTTTTCAAACGCTGCATAAATCTCTTTATTGGTGTTATGTTTCGCTTGCCATGTTTTCAATTCATTGGTCATCCAGTTTAAACTCCCAGATTTATCACTATTATAGCCCGGATCTGCCTTGATCCATTCATTTATCTCTTTTTGGGTGGGAGATGATCCAAAAATTCCATAATCTGGATGATATATTCCCCATGTAGGGTTAGATAAAAGTGGGGTTCTGCCCTCTATTTTAGTAGGATTTACGCTGGTTTCTCCCATTAAATAGAAGATATAATCCAGCATGTTCTGCATGTTTTCTTTAACTATGCTACTATCATTTACAGCTTCTGCCTGCCAGTAAGAACCAATATACGTGTTTTCAAGTGTGTTATAAGTGTTGTTTTTATCGGTCCCACCTAAAAAATTCCAGCTGCCTATATACTTTGATATGAAGTTTGCATCATAAATCCCAAATACATATGCAATCCTGTGATTCTGGTTGGCGGGGCTATCTGCAATTACATCTGCAGGTATAGCAAAGTTGTAACTGTACATATCCACCATGATAAAATTGGTATATTTCAACATCCACCACTTAGAATCATCTTTACTGTAGCTTTCAATAGTGTAAACCCTGCAGCTTAAGTTTTGAAGTGTCTGCATCTTATTAAGCTGGCCATCAGTACTGGAAGTACCAGAATAACTGATAACAGCTATATCTGGAACAAATGTATGGTTGACAGTTAGGGGCGTTGTAGTGAGAGTTATACTTTTAGTAAAGCTTTTATAAGTTTTATACAGTATTTCTACAATGTAACTCCCCTTAGTCAGATTACTAAAAGTATAAGTTCCAGAATTACCTGTAACTACAGTTTTAATTATCTTTTTATTACTCTGATTTCTTAAATTTACTGTCGCGTTAGAAACAGGTACCGCATCATTATACTCTCCAGCATACTCCTTTTTTGATTTATCATATGCATCGCGGACAGTTCCGCTGATATTCAATTTGGAAACGGTACTTTGAGATGTGGAATAGGCACTGTAAATTCCACTACTTAACGTGCTGTTATTTGTTGTATTCAAAGACTGATTACCTGTAATATTATCTGCAGATACAGTCCCGCAAAGAGCGAAAGAAAACAAAAGTACAGCCATTAAAAGCAAAATTTTCATGCCCTGTTTTTTGATATTTTTGATAGTAACACTTCCTACTTTTGAAGTTTAAATTGTACTTCAAAAAAGAAAATAAGGTTTTTATTTTCCTGTTTTGAACTTAAAAGTATATGCTTTAGCTAGTTTATTGCCGGCACTGTCTTTTACAGCATATGCTGGGATATAAACCTGGTACCAGGTGTAAGAAGATTTTTTGCTGGTAGTTTTAAGGTACAAAATGTTTCCCTTAATTACTTTGCTAACTGCAACTTTTTTCCCAGTTTTAAGGTTCTTAATATACACTTTAGACCAATTCACACCCGCTTTAACGCTTTCACTGAACTTAACCGCAATAGTACCTGTTCTAGAAACCTTCCCCGCCTTATTTTTAGGACTGGTTAAACTAACCTTAGGCGCAGCCTTATCGATAACATACTTAACAGTGTACACCGGTGACTTATTACCTGCCTTATCCACCGCAAAAAACTTCAAAGTATGCGTTGAAGCCATATTAATCGGCTTAGTGTACCTTGCATTTGAAGTGGTTGGCGTTTTACCATTCAAAGTATAATAAATACTTCCAGACTCACTCATCTTCAAAATAACACTCTTACTAACGTTATACGTTCCCGCCTTAACACTAGCACTAGCTTTAGGAGCAGTCTTATCAATAACATACTTAACAGTGTACACTGGAGACTTATTACCTGCCTTATCCACCGCCAAAAACTTCAAAGTACAAGTAGAACCAACACTAAAAGAACCAGCATACTTAGTACTGCCAGTAGTAGGAGTACTACCATCCAAAGTATAATAAATACTTCCAGACTCACTCATTGAAAGAGCAACACTCTTACTAACATTATACGTTCCACCTGGAACATTAACACTCGCCGTAGGAACCTTAGTGTCAACAATATAAGTTTTTGTAACTACATCCGAAACTTCACCATCCAAATTAACAGCAATAAACTTCAAAACAGTTATCCCTTCCTTACTAACGCTTATTGACCCAGTATACAAAGTACTGCCCACAGTCGGAACACTACCATCCAAAGTATAATAAATTCTAGGATTAGGATCATTATTATCTACAGCAGTTAAATGCACAGTTATCCCCTTATTAAAAGAGCCACTCCCAACATCCGCCGAAGGCAACAGTTTACCAGAATTACCAGTAACCACATCACCAGAAGCAGAAGCCACAGCATCATTACCCCTTTTGCCATTTGAATTCATATAGTTACCCTTAATGGTGGTACTGGTGCCGCCAGTTGAGTCTATGGCATAGGTGCTGGTGGTGATTATTTCATTATCGTTTATGGTAGTGTTGGTGGGGCATTTGCTTGAGGACTGTTTTTTTAACAGGACCCCCGTACTATTTGAGTTTATGATATTCCGGGAGATATTAATGCCACTGGTTCCACCGTATATGTAAATACTTTCTTTACTTGTATCAGCTGTTGTGATTTTATTTTCTGTGATGTTACTGTTTCCTGTTACGTAAATTCCATATCCCCCGTAGAACATGTTGACAATGTTATCAGTTACTGTACAGTTGGAGCCTGTTGTGATGCCGCTGTTGCTTTGATTGGTATAATCAGCAGTTTTATCATCTTTATAACCATATATAGTGTTTCCCGATATTATAGAGTCACCCGATGCGAAAATACCGCAATACGTCGCGTAAATAGTGTTTCCAGTTATGGTATTACCCCCAGATTCAGATGAGATGCCCCGGTAGGCTCCTTTACCATAGGTTCCTGCCGTTAAGTTGGAAACTGTGATGGTGTTGTTCCTTGCTATATTGTAGGACCCCATCATCTGGATAGCATAACACCAGGAGGTGTCCACGCCTATGCAGGTGTTGTCTGTGATGTTGTTATAGTAGCATAATCCACCGCCAGAACCATATATGGATAGGTAAATGCAGTTAGAAACGCGGGATATGATGTAATTATTTTTGATGTTGTTGTAGTTGCTGTTTCCCAGGATGATTGGTGAGTGTGTCCATCCAACTGTTGTTTCGAATTCTGACAAATTATTTTCCAGGATATTATTGCAGTTGGATCCTGTTAATGCAATACCATGACCTGAAGATCCATCACACTGGATGGTGTTCCCTTTTATTGTGTTGTTCTGCGTATCCTTAAGGAATATTCCCATCACTCCATCTCGAGTATTGTTAATCCTTAAACCAGTTACATTCGAACCTGAACCACCTGACAGAATGTTGATGGTTCCATTGATGATCTTCCCCGTTTTACTACTGCTGGTTATATTCAAAGGACGGTCAATATACATGTTCTTATCATAGATAGTACCATACACGTCTAAAACATCACCCGCCTTAATATTCGCACCTTTAATGTACCCCGATTCATTGAAATAGTTACTATATGAATCAGCACTAATGTTATAAACATTAGCCGCGCTGGTAACATTGATACTGGCAAAGGATAACAACAGTATAACAGTTACCATGACCATTTTTACTTCCTTTCTCATTTTCTCCCTCCTTTAAAAGTTTTCTTTAAATTTAATTTGTAAAAATTCAATGCCTATTATCCAATAGAAATGGATAGTATGCGCCCCTTACCAAACAAATTTAAAACCCCTTTCATCAATCATTAATTAAATCAAGTGAATTATATTTTAAGCTTCTTAAATTATGGCATTTGAGAATCAGTAAAAATAAAAAGACTAAATTAA
This sequence comes from Methanobacterium bryantii, assembly GCF_002287175.1. Lineage (NCBI taxonomy): Archaea > Methanobacteriati > Methanobacteriota > Methanobacteria > Methanobacteriales > Methanobacteriaceae > Methanobacterium > Methanobacterium bryantii. Next base: position 13,563 of record NZ_LMVM01000012.1, read on the forward strand.
TCAATCCATTTATTCTACATCTTTTAAAGTTATACTGCCCTGTAAAAAGTTCTTTACCATCCCGTTTACAATGTGGCATAAAAATTATTGCTGGAAAATACTGCTTTAGGAATATTATCAACCTGAACTGTCCCACCAAACAGTATTACGCATCTTTTTAGAATATTCAGCCGTAAAATGTCAGGAGTTGCCATGACCATAGAAACCATTTTCCTGCAATTTTTTAATTTATATGTAATGTAACTTCAACACCCTTTTTTAGGCCCCGCTAAATAAAATGCCAGGTTTAGGAAGTAATGTACATTATTCAAGTATACTTGAATTTTATTCAATTATAAGTGATATTTAATATTATCTATTTTTTTTCAAGCCCATTTCAAAAAAATTAAAGTAAATTACATCCTATTACCACAGAACAGTTAATTCATAATAAAAAATTCTACAAAAACCCTCAAAAACCCAGTAAACTACAGATAAAATACAAAAACAACTATTTAAAAAAATAAAAAAATAGGGAAAAATTTATTTTTTAGACTGTTTTAACAGGTTCAAAATATCCGATTTGAAGTAACCAGCACCGAGTAGACATAAAATTGATACTACCCCTATGATAGCCAGTGCAGGAACTCCTGAAGATCCTGACGCACCGCTAGAAGCTGCTGTAGATACTTCATATGCATTTTTACTGCCGGAAGCTACTGAAGCACTGCTGCTGCTTGAAACACTTTTAGTTGCAGCCGTAACCGCTGCTGCCCCAACACTGCCCACGCCGCTTCCAGAAGAACCAACACTACCACTGCCTTTACCTGTACTAGATTGGCCTTTACCAGAATTTTCATTCTGTGAATTTGCCCCTTTAGAGTCTACAGTTAAAGTTTGACTAGTAGCCTTATTCATCATATCCGCGAACTGTTTAAGCTGAGCCGTGCTCAATGAAGAGCTCATCACCACAAAATTGCTGAAGTCAACATTAGCACATGTGTGGTGGCAGCAGGTAACACCATACTGATTAGCGTAATTAATATACTGATTAGCCAGTTCAGTTAAGGTAGCCTTGTCAGCGCTCCACATGTTTCTCCGGTTTGCCTCAAGCATCCATCCCAGTATAGACGTATATGCGTAGGGGTTAGATTTGAGCAGTGCACTGCGGACATCAGGATTGGTCATGTAATCTTTAGCCAGGGTTTCATACATCCAATCCTTAACTACGTTGGACTGCACTGCATCCCAGGCGAACATGTTACCTATCTCCTTTACAATTTCATGGGCACCCGAAAATCCCTCGTTAAGCATTCCCTCTTTCCACTTAGGATTTGCAAGTCTGGTTCGGAATTCAGTGGCTAAAAAGTTATCCAGTGTCTCTATCTTTGGATTTGAACGTGTGTTAGCAATATAAACACTAACATCATTTCCAGAAAGGCTTTTTACAGCCATTGAAAGACCACCCAGGTACTGGTAAACATCGTCGTTGTCTAAAACCCCATAATTGTTGTCCCTCACCTGTACAGTTGCCTGTACATTTTTCAGCTGATCCTTGAAGGCCTGAAGTCCCTGTAAACCATAAGTACCTGCACCATAGATATAGGACATCCTTGAGAGGTATGTGTCCACGAGATCAGACTGATCCTTCCACTTGGACGTGGATGGTACCTGTGCTGCAACTCCAGTTCCATAACTTCCAGGCGCTTCTCCGAATATCCTGGCCCCTGCCAGGATATCTGCATCTTTAGAGCTCATACCACTGTTCACATACTTGTTGTAGTTGTTCTGGTAGTGCTTCTTAACGAAATTGTTGCTGGTGCTTTCAGACAGGTTTGCAACCTGACGGAATGCCTTGTCCAGAATGTCTATGGTGTAAGGGAATGTATCTCTGAAAAGACCGCTTATTGTTACAACTACATCGACACGGGGCCTCTGGAGTTCACTCAATGGAGTTACCTTAACACCTACAAATCTTCCGGACTTCCATTCCGGTTCCAGGCCCATGTACCTGAGTATCATAGCTATGGTCTGGCCGTTGGTACGCATGGTTTCAGTTGACCAGAGAACAACTCCCACAGTTTCAGGGTAGTGTCCATTTTTCTTGTAGTAATCTTTTAGCATGTCATCAGCCATTTTCTTACCTATTTCCCAAGCTGTTGTATCTGGAGCCGATCTTGGGTCGAAGGAGTAGAAGTTAGAACCTGTTGGAAGCACATCGGGCTTACGAATTGGATCACCACCTAGAGAAGGAGATATAAACTCTCCATTCAAAGCTGCAAGTAAAGCTTCCATTTCATAGTTTTGAGAGAGCGCAGCCCTTATTTTTGCCCTAAACTCCGCATTATCTCGGTTTACAGGGTCGAAGCCCACTATAGATTCAACCATCTGATCCAGTATTGTGCCGTTCAATGCAACTCCAAATGTATGGAGCCCATAGGGCATGAGTGTTGCTGCAAGATCCTCCAAATGGTGTTCAACTTCGTTTTTAATGGTTTCAAAGTCTGCAGTGTTCATATTGAGATCAATATCCTGATCCAGATTCATTTTAGTTACAAGTGCTCTGATCTGTTTCTCCAGAACTGTTTTACGTTCGCTGTCGCTTGTGCTGTCGTAACTGTTTATCAAGTCTTGAAGAGTCGAAAGATCTCCGTATAACCCTGAACTTATAAGTGGGGCTGTTAAGTGATCAATTATCACTGCGTAGCCCCTTCTTTTAGCCTGAGTTCCCTCTCCAGTGTTATCAACAATGTAGGGGTATATGTTTGGTATGTCTCCAAGGAGAATATCTGGCCAGTCATCTTCACCAAGCCCCACACTTTTCCCAGGTAACCATTCCAGGGTTCCATGTGTTCCAAGATGTATAACTGCGTTTGCACCCATGTTCTTCTGCAACCACATGTAGAATGCAATGTACTGGTGAGTCGGCGGTAGTGTTGATGAATGAGCAATGTCTGTGGAGTTCTCTCCCCATCCACGCATTGGCTGCGCACCAACGAATATATTACCCAACATTATACCCGGTAAAACTATTTTACCATCGTATACCATTACATTACCTGGAGCAGGGCCCCACTTAGCATTTACTTCATCTCTAAGTTCTTTAGGTAATGTATTAAACCATTCCATATATTCGCTGAGAGGTATGGTTATTGCACCTGCATCCACAACCTTTTTAAGCTCTCCAGGAGCCCATGAACCCACGTTATTTCCAGCTGTCAGGAACAGATCAATTATAGATTCAACTGAATAGTTGCCTGATACCTTGTATCCTGATGCTTTAAGTGCTTGAAGTATTGCAGATATACTCTCAGGAACGTTGAGATATGAAGCACCAACTCCATCTTTGCCCCCTGCAGAGTTATAGTAAATAATTGCTATCTTTTTCTTATCTTCAGGGAGTGTTTGAAGTGCTATCCAGTTATAGACCCTGTTAGTTATTCTTTCTATCCTATCTGATAGTGGCTGGTAATTTTTGACAACGATTCCAGTGTATGGGTCAGTTTCTGCAGATTCAACCCCTCCCATAATGATAGGTTCGATTCTTCCTTCCATTTCAGGCATTGCAACCTGCCAGTAAACTTCACTGGAAAGTCCTGAAGAACTGTTCTTCCAAGTTTCAAGGTCTGAAGCATATATAGGGGCAAATATTGGCACATTCATCTTTTTCAGAAGATCTGTGCTGTTTTGAGGGTTGTTGTAGATGATGTTGTAACCAACACATGCCACAAGGGCACCTATACGTGAAGAATTGCCATTCAAAAAGTATTTTGTTATGGAATTTGCCCTGGCAGTGTCACTTGATGCTGTTACAGCCAGGACCACATTCAAACCCTTGGCTTCCAGGCTTCTTAGTATGCTGATGGGCATGTCACCGTTTCCATTGAAGAATGTAGATGCGTACATCATTATACCCACCCAGGACTTACCAGACTTATAGTGTCCGCTCTGGGTGTACCATTTCAGGTAGTCATTCCAGGTTGTAAACTGTGGTGTGGTTGAGTCTGGATGGTATATGAACTCGGTTGGATAGTTTATGACACTCAGGTTTTCAGAGGGTTCAACATACATGCCAACCCTTTGAAGTGCCCTGAGCTGGAACCTTTCCATGTTGTCCGTACCAGTTCCGTCCCAGTAGGCACGGAGTTCGGTGTCGTTGGAATCAATACTGTCGTTATTTAAAAATGTGACCCCACATCTTAAAGCCATTATTTTGGCATTTGAATCTGATAAGAGTGGCATTAAATTTGAAAGTGTGCTTGATTCGCTTATCATCTCTATGACTATGAGATCTGCCTTAGATGCAGACTGTTTTATCTTCGCCCTGGTGTCTGCAGATGTTAAATCTGTGCTGGTGAAGAAGTTCAGGTTAAAATAGTAACCCTTGTCCCTGAGTTTCTTGTTGGAATCAACGAACGGCTTAGCATAGGACGAAGATCCACTTATTATAAGCAGGTTATACGCCCTCAACTTCACAGATGCATCGCCATAAAATACAGGATCCGCGGCATTCCTCTGTGAGACTAATACATTCACTGTTTGAGATACATGCCCTAAGGCACCTGCAGTCAGTTTGAAACTTGTTTTATCGCTGAGGAAATTAACTTTATACTGATTATTTTTAACCTTAACAACTTTCACATTAGTGATAGTTTTTCCACTGGTATCTTTCACTGTTACAGTTGGTAGTTTGTTACCAGAAAGTGCTTCAGGGTGTTCTAAAGTGACATTTAAAGTGATTTCCGGATCAACAGGTTGTTCTGTACTTTTAACATTACTAGAATTTGCTGTTGAATTGTTTAGTTGAAATTGACCCGTATCATTACCTCCCTGTAAACTTTCTGCTGATACTGCACCACACAGAACCATCCCCAAAACAGCCGTAATCATTAGTAAAATCGCTTGTTTTCTAATCTTTTTCACCTCCAAAAATATTTTCAATATTTTTGGGGTTTCGAAAAATTCATAGAATTTTTCTTCAACCTCCAAAATCTTCGATTTTTGGGTCATCAAATGCTTCGCATTTGGGACATCGAAATTTTTAATTTCGATAGTTCCAAAATTCATTCTGAATTTTGATAACCTCCAAAATTTTTTAACAAAAATTTTTGGGTTTTGAAAAATTCGTAAAATTTTTCTTCAACCTCCAAAAAATTTTAGCAAGTATCCTCCTATTCAAGTAATACTTGAATAAAAATCAAGTATAAGCAATATTTAACATTATCTATTTTTTTCAAATTTAGTTTAAAAAAATTAAAGTAAATTTTATATATGAAATAGAACCATCCATTGTTGTTGTAAAAAATAAATAATAAAAAGACATCAAAATGGGTCTACCATAAACTCCTTATTCGCAAATAAGATGTCTTTATTAAGGTATCTGGGTTAAACCAGATTCCTACCCCCCTTTTATAGAAAATTAAATTATTATTTTTGAGAAGTTAAAAATTAAGTTTATACAAAAAATAAAAAAAATAGGAGTTATTTCCTTTTAAATAGATTTAGCATATCCTTTCTGAAATAACCTGCACCCATTAAACCAAGTATAAGGATAACTCCCAATATTGCTGCTAACACTGTATCTTCTGAAGATCCGGATGAATTTTCTGGTTTAGTTATCTCATACGCTTTTTGTCCATTACCGTTTTGTCCCTGGTTACCTGCACTAGATTGAGATTCCTGCGAACTTTGTGTAGAACTTGCAGCTGAAGCGTAAGTAACTCCGCTAGAAACTTGACCCGGAGAAGAAGTTCCACCGGTAGAAGTGGATCCTCCCTGCTGCGGTTGGGAAGGATTAGATGGTGCAAATGCAGGGTTCAACGTAGAAGCATACAATTTGCTTTTAATTCCATCTACAAGCGTAGAATTCATATTTTGGAACATCTCGTTTACAATATTCATGTCTAGAAGATCACCACTCCAACCATTATCGTTAATTGAAGTAGCCAAACTATTAGCTAAAGCTCTTAGAGCATCAGAATCTGCATTCCAGCGGTTTAAATGGATAGCCTGCATAAGGTTATACATGATCGCCTGCTGCGCGTAAGGATTATTCGTTCTGAAATAGTCATTGAGCCCCAAATTCAAGCTATCCCTGACATATATATCGTAAATTGATTGAAACTGGTTTGAAGTTGCAGTACCTGGATTTAATATATCCCACGCCAGCAGATTCGTAATGTCCAAGAGACGGCTGGCTGCACCAGGTCCCTGAGAAATTAATGCACTAATCCAACTAGGATTGAAGTAGGTAGTTCTTAAATCACGGGCTATTGACTCAGCTAGGGTTTCTGTTTTGGGTTTATCTGGATTTTCCAGGTTATTTATGACCATTACAGGTTCAGTACCAGTTATTTTAGTTATAGCTGCTCCCAAACCTCCAAAGTACGCATAGTAGTCATCATCACCAAGCAAGTCGTTAGCATTTACATCCCTGCTGAAAACTGCCATACTAGTTCCATTGAGGATTGCTGTGTAAAGGTCTACAAGAATTTGGGAAGTCGCATTAGAACCGTATAAATAACCAAATGTATTTATATAGGTGTCAATGACTGCCTGCATATTATCCCCACTTTTACCCAGGGTAACCTCTGTTAGCGGGTTATGGTGATTTCCAGGTTCTTGAGAGAATATTCTGGACATCGAAAGCTGCTTAGCATCCTCCTCATTGTAGCCTTTTTTAATAAGCATCTGATAAATACTATTTGAATGAGTTTTAACGTAATTTGTTGTGCTGTTGATGGTTGCAGCATATCTTACGGCATCATCAAGTACATCCAAGACACATTTATAGTCGTTCAAGTAAAGAGAAGTTGTAGTGATTACAACATCGATTATAGGCCTTCCAAGATTAGGGATTACCTCTGTACCGTTGACATATCCATTAATATCCCATTTAGGTTTTAAACCCATCAAATAGAGTATTTCAGCTTCCATTACACCTTTATCCTGAATTGAATGTGTAGCCCACAGCATGAAGGCTACTTTTTCTGGATATTTTCCATGCTGTTTATAGTAAGAAGACAGCATTTCGTCCACCAGTTTCACAGCGATATTCCATGCTTCCTTGGTAGGTACTGTTCTAGGGTCAAATGAATACATGTTATTTCCAGTAGGAAGCACATTTGGATTTGTAATTGGGTCTCCAATGTTAGATGCAGGAATATAACCTCCATTTAATGCTTTCAAAGTGCTGTTGATCTCGTTAGTTGCCAGAGCAAGGTTATTCATGTATATTATTGCCAGATTTAGATAGGCCGTTAAATCAGTTTTAGTTTGGTTTAAGACCGATTTTTGAGCATCTTCAGCTGACATTTTATCAAATAAAACCTTTTCAAGCAGTAAATATACCTGATCATCAGTTAATTTATTCACATTCATGTAATCTCTAAACTGGTAACCCAAAAGCGATTGTACCATGTAAATAGAATAATTTCCCGTTGGGGGTTCACCAAGCACGTGTAACCCAAGCGTGATGTATTCTGATTCCATTTCCTGCAGATAATCCTGCAGTTCAATAGCGAAATCATCGAAATCCTTGATTGTAGATAAGTTCACATTCATATCTTCATCAAGATGAAGAGTTTTGGTCAGCTGTAAAATTGTACTTTTAAGTTCTGCCTTGATGGATGCCGATGTTGATTGATCGAAATATGTATTCAACTTCTGGTTCAGTACTGTTAAATTACCATAAAGCCCGGAAATAGTCATAGTTGGTACTAAGTGGCTGATCATTACCGCGCCCTGTCTTCTTTGAGGTAAAGTAGATTCACTTCCCTCTACAGTAAATAGATAGATTACAGGCATGTCTTGACTTACAATCGCAGGCCAATCATTTTCACAGTCCAGACCAGTTGCACTCTTTCCTGGTAACCATGCCACAGTACCGTGTCTTCCAAAGTTAATCAATGCATCTGCATTATAAACATTATTTAACCAGAAATAGAATGCCAGATACTGATGAGTCGGCGGTACGCTGCCGCTGTGATACATCACTTCCCCATTCTGAGTGTAACCACGGGATGGTTCAGGAGCCAGAATAATGTTTCCATACTGAATTACAGGTAAAACTAGATACCTTGTACCGTTTTTAGTGTAAACCATTATGTCTCCAGGTGCTTCGCCCCATTCATCAATAACTTCCTGTCTTTTAGCAGCGTTAAGCTTGTTAAACCATGCTAAATATTGAGATTCAGGAACTAAAACCACAGGATAATTTTCAACCAGCTTTTTCAGGTCTCCAGGTGCCCAGTTACCAATATTTGAACCCTGATTTCTGATGATCACCGCAAGTTCATCTGCTGTAGGAATTTTTTTATTTCCCAAATTATAGCCGCTGTCTTTCAAAGCCTGCAAAAGGTTAACTAAACTGGCATATGCATCTAAATGTCCTGCACTAACTCCAGAACTCAATCCTGGCTGTGAAGTCCAGTAAATGATAGCTATCTTCTTATTATCATTTGATTTGTATTTGAGGTTTATTTGAGCTATTGATCTATCAATTATCCAATTTATTTGCCGTGTGATTGGTACTGTTTGAGCTATACCTTTAGAATCTGTTTCTGTGGTTGCAACAACAATTGGATCAATTATACCCTGTTTTTCTCCATTTGTAACTGAGTATGCAAATGTAGCGGACCCTATTCCCTGAGTAGCATTTAGCCATTTTTCATATGAATCTTCATAGGTCAGTGCTTTGATAATAGGGACATTCATGGAAATTAATTCAGCCATTGTATCATTATATGACCGTATCATATCCCATCCGGCAGCACGATAATGCACAACTAAATCTGGAAGGAATTTTCCTTTATACACTAAAAACGTGTTTATATCTACTTGACCTAAAGGATATGTCTCATGATCAAGGAAATATGGGATTACATTGTACCCTTTTGCTTCAAATCCGCTGATTAATGCATCTACTGCTGCCGTATCTGCTTTGTTATATGAAAACTGGCCAAACATAACTGCTACTGTTGGCTTATTTGAATTATATTTTTTGTACCATGCCAGATAGCTGGTTAAATTTGAAAATACTTTGTCCGCATCTGGATGATAAATACCAACCTTAACTACAGTGGCAGGGCTCTGATAACTATCTTTTACCCCCAAAAAATTCACTGCCATATATTTCAGCATATTTTTTACATTTTCTGGTGAAATATTAGTCCAGTACTGCCTAATAGCAGAAAGCTTTGTTAAATCTACATTTGTTGGATTTGACATGTAATACGTTGTTGTAATGATCACATGTATATCCTTAGCTTTTGCTTCCTCTATTAGGGGAGTTATTTTATCCAGATTCGGCGTTGAAGTGTATAAATAGTCAATAAATACCAGGTCATATTTAGTGAGATTGAGACCCGCTGGAAGATTTTTAAGTAAGTAGACTTCACTTGTAAAGTGGGTATTTTGATCTAATGCATTCATTAACGTATTTGATACTGCTGAAGAACTTGTAAATAAGAAAACTACTTTTGGTTTTCCTAATTTAAAAGTAGCAGTGCCTTGTAATACTGTTGAATTATTTGAAGTATATTGACGAGTATTTACTATTTGAGACGAAGATTTATGCCCCGTGTAACTCGCTGTCACGTTGAATTGAGTTAAATTACTTAGAAATCTCAGTTCATATTCCCCTTTGCTATTGGTCTTAGTAGAACTTAATTTATTTCCATTACCCGATACAGTCACATTTACTCCTGGAAATGGTTTGCTGGTGACACAATCAAGAACCTGGCCCTTAATTTTAACCTCTTTTAATGAACTATTTTGATAGGAGCTGCTGAGATCAGTTGAATTTATTGTGCCTCCAGAATCACCTCCAGTAGTAGTATTTGCTGCAGAAACTGTTCCAAACAGCGCCAATATAAAAACAAACGTTGTTATTAGTAATATTACTTGTTTTTTAATATTTTTCACCTCCTTTCCTATTTGTAAGAGAGTTTAAAGTCTACCAATATTTAATACTTTTTATTATTCATTTATTATTACTTTTAGGTTCAAATTATGAAGTTTAGTAATAAAAAACACATAAAATTATTACAAATTGAGTAATTATTGTTCAATTTGTAATAAATTCTCTCAAAATTAAGTAAAATCAAGAAAATATATTGTACAAAACTAATAAAAAAATAAAACTTTTTATAATTAGTTAAATATACTTTATTTAAAAAAAAGAATATGAAATACTATTTATTTATGTATTAAATACATACCAAACTTTATTTTATAATAATAATGTTTTTAAGCCATCATTAACTCATAAATTGATATAATTGGTCTTTAGACTTGAAAAAAAGCAGAGTTTAATGTTATTACTGAATCCTTTAAAAATTCCTAAAAAAATGTAAAAATGCAATAACCAGAGTAAATAAAAACTATTTATTCTAAATCCTTTTTAACAAAGATAAGATTTTCATCATAATTTAAAATGTATTCTTCAACTCGCCAGTTAAGCTTTTTTAAAGCTTTTTCTACGGTCTTTAAATTTTCTTCATTATATGGAAAAGTGGTCCATGCAACACATGTAGCTTTTCTTTCAAAATCAAAATCTAATTCTTTCAATTTTTCTACTACAAAATCTAGTGTTGTTAATTTTTTCATATCTAACAATTCAACGTTATTCTTATAATTCATATCATATCCCTCAAAAAGTTTGTAGGGCATTTTAAATACATTTGAGCGAAATTTAAATGCCCTATACTTTTTTATTTGCTAAGGTATGTTTTGGGTTAATTTTCATGTCCTAATGACATCAAGGGGGAAACTTATGGCAAGAGGTGAATTAATAATTTAGCTAAGTATTTTAAACCATTCGTAATACTAAATCATCCCTTTGCCATTACAAAGAAAGATTAGCGCTTTTTATATATAATACTTTCTATTTATTTGGTATTATTACTTTCATGGCCAATTTAAACAGAATCTTAATACTTATAAAAAAAGTAATAAAAATAGGGGTGCTTTAATAATAACTATAACAAAGTTTTTTCAACAAAAATCAGGTTTTCATCATAGTTTAAATTATATTCCCTCGTCTCCCAGTCAAGTTTTTTTAAACAGCTTTTTACAACTCTTAAATTAAATTCATTGTAAGGAAATGTTGTCCATGCTATGCAGGAACCTTTTCCTGCAAAATCTGTGTTTAAAATTACAAGTTTCTCTATTACTTCAGATTCAGCCAAATAGTTATGCTCCACTTTTACTCCCCCGAAATGGAAATCAATATAAAAAATATAATTAAATATCTTATATCTTCAAAACCATTACATTTCAACGCTAATTTTAGTTTTCCTCCAATAAGGAGGAAAGAATGGCAAAGCCGGCAAATCAAGATTTGCGGTGTGCAAAAATTGAGAATTTTTGCAGCCCCCAAACAAGTTGGTGTTTGGGACCCTCGAAAACTGTCAAAATCCTCAAAAATCTATGATTTTTGGGAGTTACGAAACTTTGCTTTTCGAATGTTGTCAAATCCCTCAAAAATTCTTTGAATTTTTGGGGGCACGAATCGAAGCTGTAAAACATGCTGTGCATGTTTTACGCATAAAAAATCTACGATTTTTTAAGATTCGTAAGCTATAATTTGACACAGCAAACACAAGGTGTTTGCATGCTTTGTTTTCGGGACCGAGGAAACTAAGTTTCCTCAGGCATGTAAAAATCTTCGATTTTTAACAGACACCAGAAATCAAATTTAAAATATAAAATTATAAACTTTGACATAGAGTTTAATACATGTATTCATATTCAAAGTAATACAAATTGGTTCTTTGCCATTACAAACACAAATTATAATTTTTTCACATATAATACTTTCTATTTGAAGTTTATTATTACTTTCAAGACAAATTTAAATGAAATAGTAATACTTACACTAAAAATAAGGACAATATATAAAGAAAACTCCCAGTAGTATATCACTTTCTAAATATCTAATTAATGGCTAAAAATGGTAATTTTCTGTTATAATCTGAGTAAATTAAAAAAAATAGGAGCTAAATCTTTGTAAATAATATACTTAAATCCTAAAAAGAGACCAATTCCAAAGCTATTTGCCATTCTTCCTGGAGATCTCCAAATTCAATTCCTCCATTTTTTCCTTTAAAATATCTTTCGGCCGTTTCAATATAGTTGGATCTTTAATTATCTCTTTTGAATACTTTAAAAGCTCTGAATCTTCAAGTAATTCCTTTGAATGTTTTACCAGCTCTAATTCATTGATTATTTCGCTTGATTCTTCAATTATATCCTGCGGTGCAGGTATTATGTCTGATTCCTGAATTATCTCTTTAGTTTCAGTGATTTTCTTCCTGTAGATACCCACTGGAGAAAGTATTAGTATAATTATACTTAAAAGTGCTCCTAACATCATTATCAAGTGCATTCCACTTGTAAAATTATATGCCGCCAGGTTATAGAGTTGATTTTGCTGTAAAGCATCCGGACTTATAGTGGTATACAGCAGTATACCTGCAATTGATACTCCAAATACCATTCCCAGATTTCTCATGGTTACTATAATACTGGAAGCTAATCCTTTCTTTTTATCAGGTATAACTGTCATAATTGCCCTATTATTTGGGGCCTGAAAGATTGCAGCGCCTATCCCTAAAAGGGCTAATCTCCATACAACATCAAAGACATTAGAGAACATGGTAAGAGAGGTCATAGAATAAAACGCTAAAGCACTTATTAATGCCCCCATAATTGCTAAGGGCCTTGAACCTACCCTATCAGCCAATGTTCCACTTATAGGAGCTAGAACCATCATAACTATTGGATTAGCCATTAATACAGCTCCCGTTAATGCAGGATTACACAGCAACACCTTCTGCAGGTAAAAAGGCATGATAAAGAGAATCATATACATGCAGATATAATTGAAGTACAGACTGAGGTTAAATGCAGAAAATGTTTTATTTTTAAATATTTCAATGTCCAGAAGAGGATCATCTGCCCTTTTCTCATTCCAGACAAACAAAATTAAAGTTATCGCAGCCACAAAAGCCATTATTATTGTCAAAGCATCTAATTTTGAGGTTTGAATATCATTAAGCAGGTATACCACAGAAAAAAGGCAAAAGTACTGCAATATTGCTCCAGGAACATCTAATTTAGCTGATTTAGTCTCGCCTCTTTTTAACACTTTATAACAGAGCAGAAAGCTGGTTATACCCATTGGAATATTTACCAGGAATATGGTTTGCCATCCAAAAAAGGTTTGTATTAACCCCCCAATTGCTGGACCAATCGCTAACCCTGCAGATATTGCCACGGCATATATACCTAAAGCTTTACCAGTCTGACTGGGTGGAAAAGCACTTTTAACTATACCCATGGAGACTGACAGCATTAATGCGGCTGCAATACCCTGCAGACCCCTGAAAATTATAAGAAAAGTTATTGAAGGGGATAAGCTGCATAAAACTGACGTGATGAGAAAACTAACCAGGCCCACCATATATATTCTTTCATGACCGTAGAAATCACCTAAACGACCAAATAATAGGACAAAACCCAGTAAATTAATTAAGTATGCAGTTATTACCCACTCTGAGCTCGCAATACTTGTAGAAAAGAAAGCAGTGATTGTAGGTAATGAAACATTAACAATACTGGCATTAATAGGCACCATTATGGTTCCTATAGCAATTGCAAATAATATTCTCCATTTTCTCTCTAAAACATTCAAAACAGTTTCACCTGAATATGAAATAAGGCTTTACTTAACTTTATTTTATATAAAAAGTTGCTAATAAATTTTTTGAACATGCTGATCCTTTAAAATTCAACCATTTATTATATATTTAAAAGCATATTAAGCCCTTAATTGTGTTAAAATCAAACAAAACAAATAAATTAAAGATGCAATTTTTAAAAAATTCATAACACCATTTAAAATAAAAATAAAGTAGAATAGAGTTATTCGTCAAAGACAGTAACCTTATTCATTACGTCGTTCTGTTTTATTTTGTTTACAACATCCATTCCCTTAACAACTTTACCAAAAACGGTGTGTACTCCATCAAGGTGTGGCTGTGGAGAATGGGTAATGAAAAACTGACTACCGCCTGTGTCTTTACCTGCATGAGCCATCGAAAGAGCTCCTGCACCGTGTTTGTGAGGGTTTATTTCACATTTTATAGTGTAGCCAGGCCCACCAGTTCCATTTCCTTTAGGACATCCGCCCTGGATGACAAAATTAGGAATTACCCTGTGAAAAGTCAGGCCGTTGTAAAATCCTTCGTTTGCAAGTTTTTCAAAGTTAGCCACTGTATTTGGGGCTTCCTTATCAAAAAGTACAAGTTCTATATTCCCTTTATCAGTTTCAATTATTGCTTTTTTCATTTTTTTTCACCATCGATTATTTATAATCAAGTAAAAATTTTTAAAATATTAATTAAATTCAAATTTATAGAAAGTGTATTTAATTACTTTCTGAATTCCAGTAATTCTCCCATGAAATAGTGTTTAATGAGATATTAAGATAGTTATTTTATCATATCATATATGAACTTAACTACATTTAGTCCTTAAATTAACAGAAACATACCAGAAAAATAATTTAAATCATATTTTATTCTTTAAACCCATAAAATTTCTAAATTTTCCGGATGATTTAATAGTGGACAAAACAAATTAATTTAGTAAAATAAATTTCAATTAGATAATAAAATTTTCTACTTATATGTTACAAAGGTGATTTAATGAATACGGAAGAGATTATGGCTTTAGATAAGGAATACGTCATGCAAACATACGGACGATATCCTTTAGCCCTTGCAAAGGGACAGGGATCTGTGGTTTGGGACATGGAAGGTAAAACGTATATTGACTGTTTTGCAGGGATTGCCGTAAACAACGTAGGGCATTCGCACCCCAAGGTTGTAGAGGCCATATGTAACCAGGCTAAAAGGATGATTCACTGCTCTAATATCTATTATACACAGGAGCAGGTAGAATTAGCAAAATTGCTTAGTGAAGTTTCTCCGCATGATAAAGCATTCTTCTGTAACAGCGGAGCAGAAGCAAATGAAGGGGCCGTGAAACTCGCACGGAAATTTACAGGAAACGGCGAAATAATTGCCATGGAAAACTCATTCCACGGGCGAACACTTGCCATGATTACAGCTACAGGCCAGCATAAATACAAAAAGGGATTTGAACCACTATCTCCAGGATTTACACATGTTCCTTTTGGAGATATTGAGGCAGTTTCAGAAACTATAACTGATGACACGGCTGCAGTTCTGGTCGAGCCTATACAGGGCGAAGGAGGAGTTATAGTGCCTCCAGAAGGTTATTTAAAAGAACTTAAAGAACTCTGTGATGAAAATGATGTTCTTTTGATCTTCGACGAAGTGCAAACTGGATTCGGAAGGACTGGAGAAATGTTTGCATCCGACCTTTTCGGTGTGACCCCAGACATAACCACTGTTGCTAAAGCTTTAGGTGGAGGATTCCCAATAGGCGGTGTACTTGCCCAAGAAGAAGTTGCAGATGCATTTGAACCTGGAGACCATGCAGCAACCTTCGGTGGAAACCCACTTGCATGTGCCGCCGCAAAAGCGTCAATTGAAACTATAATTGAAGAAAATCTCCCTCTAAAAGCAAAGGAAATGGGAGAATACTTCATGTACAAACTTAACGAACAGAAAAAACTGTACGGCATAGTTGAGGATGTGCGCGGTGCTGGTTTAATGATTGGAATGGAAATAGATATTGACTGTTCTGATATCGTGACCACTGCCAGGGATCAGGGTGTTCTTATAAACTGTACAGCAGGTAATGTTTTAAGGTTCTTACCACCGCTTAACATAGATAAAGGTCAGATAGACACTGTTACATGTGTTTTAGAGACTATTTTAGAGAAGCTTTCTTAAATTTCATTTTTTAGAAGTTTTCTCTATCCCTATATTTTTAAATTGACAATGAATTTAAGATTACACTTTAATAAGATAGTCTATAATGTCTTTCACTGAGATTCAATTTATAATCCTTCTCTTCTAACAATTTCAAGATAAATGGAAGGATGAAATCTATTTAAACGTGGAAAATATTAAAATTGGAGGCGTTGTATCGCTTTTCCAGGTTTATTATTAATTTTTATCTTTTCTCATAGTCTGCAAGATGATATAGTACTGCCATGTTTGTACACAATCAGTTTCATTTACTATATTGAAACAGATTCCACTGTTTTTAAAAATTTATTTATATAACAAAAAAATCAGAATTTTTTTATATCTTATTTAGAAAAGTACTGTTGGGAACATTACAACAATACCCTTTTTAATATTGGGATTTCCATTTTTTTAGCTTCATTATATGCCCGGCATATTATGATAATCATGCTCCTCGAAGGGATATTGTTTTCGTAATATATGTGTATGACGCCACGTTAGTGGTTTAAAGTTCGCAACTTATCTTAAAGAGTAACTGATAAATTGATTTCATAAAATAAATAGCTACAAAAAAGAATTTTATCTGCAAATTCATTAAATCCTTTTTTCCATTAACTTTTTATAGTTTATTTAGAAAATAAGCATTATGGGAATTATTGATACAATTTTTTTAATAATAGGTATTTTTCTTATAATTACAATCACTTTAATTATCGTTTACTGTAAACTAAAACTTCCTGAAAAAGAATTGAACTATATCTCCTATTTAATTACATATTTAATGGGAATTCTTCTTATTATAGGTGTTATTACTGGTTCGATTTGGTTTATACTGCTATTCGTACTTCTACTTGCTTTTTTAGATCGTATTTACCGTTCAAAGAAATATCCTGAAAAATATAAACCTATGTCTATTTGGGAAAAATTAGGTTTTGTTTGGGTGATTCTTTTAATTTCAACTATACTATACATTGCCTTCTTTCATTAGTGTAATCATTTCATGATGTATTTCCAAGGAACTAGGTCCATTAAATAGAATTCACCTAAGCTTCAATAATACATGAATTACTATTAATTTTTATAAGATTTAAATAGTCCTAGAATATTTTTTTTACGGAATTCTGTTCAAAAAAAATTATAGATTTTGAGGGTTTTCAGGTCTAATCTATTTTTAAATTTATTTCTTTCATATCTAATCTATCCCCAATATATTTCCAGAACTTTTCCAATTGATCCATCTAACCTTTATCGGAATAAATATCTTCAGTCATCTATCCAATAATGACCCAATAATACTAAATCCCATGGCGTAATGTATCCAATAGTAGATCCGCTATTTCCACTGCGCAATCTTCCGCTTGTTCCACATAAGTTTCATCAGAATAGGTTGGCTCTCTAATCATTCCAGAAACACCAAGCATGAACGACGACACACCAACTGACATTACAGCAGCAGCTTCAATAGCCGTACCAACTGCCAAATCTCCTGCTAGTAATGTTAATGGACCTGAAACAGCAATTGCTGCAGAAACAGCTATAACATCAGCACCACCAATAGCTGCACCAAGACCGAAAAGCCATATCCCCATATCTATTTTAAGTAATGGACCAATATTATAATATTTTCCATCTGGAATCGCAGGTTCACCACGAATGAAGTCTTTTAATTGAGAATAATTCAATTGCGCTACACTTACAAACCACCGTTCATATGCAACGCTATCATCAAACCAACTACCACATAAATTAGCAACTATGTTAATATCCCTGCAAATACCTGTTTCTGAGTCAATTACAATGAAATCATTGCCAGACACTTCTATGAGGAATCCATTCTGTACAAATATTTGAGGAGTAGCATTACTTAAATAAGCATTAATCAGATCCATCTCTACCGAATTAAAAGTCCCATTAATAGATGTATTCATTACTGCATATTCAATTAATGGAATATTAGAAGAAGTGAGGTAGTTAAATGTATACATATTTCCTAATGTGCCTATAACTGTCATTCCCATGCTATGATCACAATCTAAAGTTAAATAGGTTCCAGTTGCATCTTCATATGCAGAAACTACAATTGGACTGGTACGACTCCAACTAACATTATATTCAGGAGCAACAGCATCAGATAGTTGATCATGAAGGTATTCTACCATCAAAGCTGCTATGAAAGCATTGTATGCAGCTTTCATAGAAGTAGACTGATAATTAGATCCTTGATTCAAGCAGTCTTGTACAATACTAGAAGTTACATCTGTTGTGGCTATTGCAAAACTTTGTACACTATCATATTGCGAACCTATGTATTTTAATTGGACTGTTCTATGAACAAAATTTCCAGGGAAGTTCAGAGTTGTCACATTTGTACTGTTATTCGGGTCAGTTACAGTTATATTAAATCCAGATACTCCAGGATAAGCTAAATTAACTGTAAGAGTATCAATAACAGGGGCCGCATTATTATAAATACATCTATCCAGCACTACAGTTCCATCTATAATAACCTGTAACTCATCTGTCGGGGCATTGGAATAATATGTAGAAATACAAGTCGTCACGACACTGAGCCAAGTCACAGACTCATTTAATGTAATATTACATGTAATATTAAGCGGCTGACCAGTAGAAGTATCATAGGCTGTACTTGTAATGGTTAATACAGCTACTCCTGTAGATATAATTCCAGTTGCATTGACACTTTGATTATCAAGGGACGCTGTTGTTATAACTGTTGCATTTTGCGTGCTGCCAAGATGTAGGATAGTTGTTGCCTTACCTTTAACTGTATAAGCTGAACCGACAATTGTTCCAAATGTAGTTGAGAAATCTACAGGTATACCATTAGGAACATGACCCTGGGACGATGTATCTCCACCCTGATTATTATGAGTTAAATCTGCTGTTACACTGGTATTTCCACAAGAATTAGTAGAAGAAACATTTACACCTAAAACTAACCATGGATTGGCTATAACATTTCCACTTACGTTCCAAATAATGCTTGAATTGGTTGATGGATTAGCATTTGAGCCCCACCAGTTATTAGTTGCGTTTACTGTACCAATATCATTTCTAAGCCCGTAAGTATTCCCAGTTATTCTATTAAAATGTATAGCATCTGTCGAGTTGTAGGTCCAGATACCATAATAGTTATCAGTTAAATTATTGCTTATAATGGAATCATTGGAATATTCTGAATAAATTCCACTGTTACAACCATATATTATATTGCTAGATATGATATTACTGCTGTAACTGCTGTGAATTCCCTCAAAACCATTACTAGTTATTGTATTATTAAATATGGTGTTGTTAAATGAGTTAGAAGCAATAATTCCAGAAGTTCCATTTCCAAAAATAGTGTTTCCGGAGATTGAACAACTATTGGCATTTAAATTGACGCTACCATTTATTATTAAACCTTGAATTATTGAACCGCTTCCACCAGAATTAATTGTTATAGCAGGGCCTGATGAATTTGCAGCTATAATTATCACATTGTTTCCAGAAACAGATTTTATTGTAAGCTTTTTATTAATAACTAAATTTTCTACAAATGTTCCGTTAACTATTTCAATAGTATCACCGTTTAAGGCGTCATTTATAGCATCCTGAATCTTAGAATAAGAAATGTTAGTGTTAATATCCACAACAGGAAGCGTTAATATATAAATCCTGCTTTGAGTCGGCATTTGATAACCAATGCTGTCGACGGCCATAAATTTTAAGTTAATAATATTACAGTTACCATTCATTTGAAGAGTAATAGGACCAGTATACCTTGTACTTGAAGTTGTCGGAGCAGTACCATTTAGAGTGTAATAAATGACTGGATTTGAGTCAAGATTATCAGTGGCAGTTAAAGTTACTGTTTTTGTAGTATTATAAATTCCACTTACCGGATTTGCAGTTACAGTTAATGTATCTATAGTGTAGTTTTGTGTATATTCAGAGCCCCAGTTGCCTGCTGCATCAACTGCTACATATCTAAGGGTTGTGATATTAGTTATTGTTATTGGATTTGTATATCTAATACCATTTACTTGTGGATCAGAACCATCTGTGGTGTAGTAAACTATAGGATTAGGGTCAAGATTATCCGTTGCGTTCAAAGTCACGTTTTGATAAGTGTTATAAAAACCACCTGCATGATTTATAGTTACTGTTGGAGCAGTTGTATCAATTGTGTAATTTATAGTCTGAGTAGCGCGACTATTACCCGCTGCATCAACTGCATAATACTTTAAATTTGTTATTCCCTGATTAAGAGTCAAAGTGACAGTATTGGCCTGATGATTCCATGTACTGCCGTTATTAGTACTGTAATAAATTACAGGGTTAGAATCCAAATTATCACTCGCAGTCAAAGTTACAGACTTTGTAGTATTATAAATTCCTCCTGCAAGATTTGTAGTTACTATAGGCATTATAGCATCAATAATAATGTTGGTTTGCACAGTTTGATTATTTACAGTTACGGTAATGTTTGCAGTCCCAGAAATAGCTGTTCCACGGTTAAATGTTGCACTAGCCTTACCATTTCTAGCTGAAACAGAACTAGTTACAGTACCTAATGTCGTAGTAAAATTAATTGGAGTATTATCCGGAATATGGCCCTGAGAAGAAGTATCAGTACCTGCATTATTATGAGTTAAATCTGCAGTTACTGTGGAATTATTATTAGTGCTTGTGGGATTAGCAGTTACTTTTAAAGTTATCCAAGGACTATAAGTAATAGTTCCGCCATTCATGGTAATATACAGATCGCTTCCCTGATTTGATGAAAGTGTTGGATTGTTTGAACCCCACCAATTATTAGTAGCATCTGCTGTTCCACCATTACTTTCAAGCCCATAGGCTATATTTCCAGTTATTATATTGAAATGAACATTAGCAAAAGAAGAACTGCCAATGTATATTCCATATATTTTATTGTTCATTATAGTATTATATTGGATTATGTTATCAGTTGAGCTAGCATCAACTGAAATTCCATTACCATTATTTGTCACAGTGTTATTTTGGATTGTATTATTAGTTGAAAACACATAAAGGTGAATTCCAAAGTTAGCAACATTATTATTTGTTACCGTATTATTTTGAATTATATTTAGTGAACTAGTATAAAGGTAAATTCCATTACTGTTATTTGTTACAATATTATTACGAATTACATTACTCAAACTAAAATAATTAAGATAAATTCCATATTGACTACTATTTCTCACATTATTATTTTGAATTACATTATGTGAACTGTGATAAAGATAAATACCATTTGAAGTAGTTTTTAAAACATTTCCAGTTATGTTACAGCTTGAAGCTCCATTAATATAAATTCCATTTGATTTTGTGGCCCCAGTAATTGTAAATCCTTGAATAATTGAACCAGTTCCACCA
This sequence comes from Methanobacterium bryantii, assembly GCF_002287175.1. Classification (NCBI taxonomy): domain Archaea; kingdom Methanobacteriati; phylum Methanobacteriota; class Methanobacteria; order Methanobacteriales; family Methanobacteriaceae; genus Methanobacterium; species Methanobacterium bryantii. The sequence goes on from NZ_LMVM01000012.1 coordinate 34,850, forward strand.
GAATTTATAGTAATAACAGGTTTTGACGAATTCGAAGCTTTAAGCGTCACCGATGCACCAGATTTAGCTTTTAACGTTACATTCTTATTAATAGCCAAATTCACCGTATACGTATATGCAGAACCATTATTATCATTAACAGTAATAATATCCTTAGCAGAAGCACTATTTATAACCGATTGAATGTTACCACCGGGGCTTACAGTCCAATTAGCAGCCGATACTGCTCCACTAAACATCAAAAGTATTGTAAAAAACGTTATACATGCCAAAACTGTTTTTATATTCGCCATAATTCATCACATCGATTATTACAAATACATGGCTATTGTAATTAAGTAATATTTAATACTTTCGGTTCATATCTTATTTTATTATGATTAAACATGATAAAAGGAAAAATAAACAGTTTATACCAAATTAAGGAATAAATAATACAAATTACAAATAAATACAAATTAAATAAAAAAATTACAGTAAAATATCTAAAAAATAATCCATTTAAATAATTTAGCACTGAAATTTGTTTTATTTTATTAGCTAGAACTTAAAAATTAAATTTTAATTTTATTTATAAATAGCAATTTCTCCTATAACACAAAAATCTATTTAAAATGCATATAAAATCATTTAGAGCACTTTAATAAAGCATATTTATAAATTGAATTTTTATTGGTTGAATTATATCCCTTAAAAAGAAAAATTTTGCCTGAAATTCGCTTTCAGGCATAAACTGCAGATACATTTCTCATAGGTTGTAATTACTTAAAGGGTTCACTATATTATCTTTCACAATCACGTTGATCCATGCGATATTCGATGTTCTTCCATTGAATGATAATTGATAGCTAAAAGTGTTGTTACCAACAAAATCCTTAAACGGAACATACTGAACCCAGGGAAAAGTCATGTTTCCAGGATTTAACACAGTAACATTCCCATTTAACGGTTTATCAACAATAAACACTTTATACCCTGCACTAACATTCGTACAATTAATATTCACAGTAACAGGCATATTCTTAACAGTCTCAACCGTCAAATTTTGCGCAGTAATATTTAAAGTACCATTCTCTTTAACAACTACTGTTACCCATCCAACATTTGAATAGTTTCCTTTAGAATCTTTTACCCTGTAACTAAAAGTGTCATTACCAAAGAAATCCTTATTAGAAGTATAACTAAAGCTCCCATTAGTTGAAATATTTACACTACCATTTCCAGGCTTAAAAACAATACTTGAAGTCAAATTATCACCATCAACATCAGTAGCATTAAACACTCCCTGCACTTCCCTTCCAGATTCCGTATTTACTGTACTATTCCCTGCAACAGGCACATGATTTATTTCACTGTTGTGAAAAGAGTTTAAATCTGCTAAATCTGCCTCAGCAGAGGATTTCATTTCCTCAGCATATTTATTCAATATATGGTAGGCTACTAAAATCGCAGTTATTGCTATAGTTAGTACAATAACCACAATAACAATAGTAACTGCAGGAACTGCATTATAAATTAGAGTTAGAAAAACCAGACTCCACAAAACTATATCAATTATACCTAATAAAGCAGCGATTCCCCCTAGAGATTCCCCCGCTATCATAAGCCTATTTGCGGTATTTGCTGTTTTTTTAGCTGCATCCAGTTTTTGATCTATATTTTCTTTTTGAATTGAATATATTTGAGTTACAGCTTGCGAACCATTGAAACCAGGGTAATTAGGAGTTATTTTTAATGTAACTAGCGAAGGAAGCTGTTCTACAGGTATTTGATCAATTTTGCCGTTACTTCCATTAAATAATGCAAATTCATTTTCTTTATCAATTTTATCAAAAATCAAATACCTGTAATACCCTTTTTCAGTCTTGAGCTGTACTATATCCCCACTTTCAAGTTCAGATGGGGAAGTTTTAGAAATGTTGAAAAATATTTTAAAATGATCCCCTAGCTGTTTTGCTATTGATTCTGCATCTTTAAGGCTGTTATTATACTGAACCTGTTGATCCAGCTTTTCAGAATTCTCTTTAATTATTTGCGCTTTACTTTCAATATTTTTTGCATTTGTTTTCAATTGCTTAGACTCTGAATTTATAATAGAAATATGGGAGCTTAACTCTTTCAATTTCCAAAATTTCCACCAATTACCTTTTATATAATTTATAGAGTCACTTATATTCGCAATATTATTCATCATCTTGTCTACATATTCGTTTATTTCATTTGCATTACAATCCATTGTTGAAAGCGTTTCATCAACATTATTTCCATTATTAACTACTCCACCTATTTTTGCTGCACTTACTGGGACTATACTAATTACCAGAAACAGAATAACAAAAATAAAAACATTTTTCAACATTTAAATCACACCCTAATTACTACTAACAATTATATTTAAAAGTTAAAAGTTTAAATATATAAACGTTTAGGTATAATAGTACCAATGCACCCTAAAATAAGAGCAGTAAATAGAAAATCTACAAACAAAAATATAGTTAATATTGAGTTTAAGCATAAATTACAATTTTTAAAGGAGTTTTCATAAATATTATAAAAATATAATTAAAGTCCTAATTAAATAAATTAAACTAATAAATTCTTGAAAACATGATTTGCAATTTTTTTATTGTTTATAGCAATAATTTCCATTTTTTCAACTCAAACATAAAACATTTTTATAGTAGAAAGAGAATAAATTTAATGTTTACTTCTTTTTTGGAATTCCAAAATCGAAGTTGAAGTTGACAAATTAATAATTTTAGAACCCCAAGACTTTTGGAGAGATTATAAATGCAATTTGATCTTAAAACAAATGAAAAAGGAAATTTAAGCATCGGTGGAGCAGATGCTGTAGAACTCACAGAAAAATATGACACCCCTCTTTACGTCATAGACGAGATGAAAATAAGGGATAATTACAACAGGCTGTACAACGCATTTTCCAGCCAGTACGAAGACTTTAAAATATTTTACGCCTGTAAAGCTAACACAAACCTTGCAGTAATGAGAATACTGGAACAGGAAGGAAGCTGTATTGACGCAGTGTCCCCTGGAGAAGTGTATACCTCACTCCTTGCCGGGTTTGAACCTGAAAGGATCTTATACACGGGGAACAACGTCACTGATGAAGAACTTAAATTCGCAGTATCATCAGGCGTTACAATCAACCTGGATTCAATTTCAGCCCTTAAAAGGCTGTCAAAATTAACAGATCCTGAAAAAGTCAGAATATCATTCAGGGTAAACCCAATGGTAGGTGCTGGACACCACGAACACTGCATAACTGGTGGTGAACTATCTAAGTTCGGTGTTATGGAAAAAGAAGCAGCAGATGTTTACAGCTTAGCACAGGACCTTGGATTTACACCTGTCGGAATTCACACTCACATAGGATCTGGAATACTTGACCCAGAACCATTCATGCTTGCAGTTGAAACATTGATGGACATTACAGGAAAAGTACACGAAGAAGCAGGAGTTAAATTTGAATTTATAGACTTCGGCGGCGGGCTTGGTATTCCATACGAGCCGCATGAAAATAAACTTGACATAGACCACTTTTCAAAAGAAATTGTAGGCCTCTTTAAAAACAAATTAAACGAGTACAACCTTGGAAAACCTACAATGTACCTAGAGCCAGGTAGATATATAGTCGGGAACGCTTCAACACTCCTTACAAAAGTAAATACCATAAAACAGAGCTACAGGAAATTTGCAGGTGTAGACGCTGGTTTTAACACTCTCTTACGCCCTTCAATGTACGGGTCATACCACCACATCGTGGTTGCAAACAAGCCAGAAGCAGAAGCTACCCAGAATATAGACATTGCTGGAAATGTGTGTGAATCTGGAGATCTATTTGCAAGGGACAGGCCATTACCTGAAGTTGAAGAAGGTGACATTCTTGCGATCTTAAATGCAGGAGCATACGGATTTTCAATGTCATCACAGTACAACTCACGCCCAAAAACTGCGGAAGTGCTTGTAACTGACGGCGAAAGCGAAGTTATAAGAGAGAGGGAAACCTTTGCAGATGTCCTTACAAAACAGAATGTGCCTGTAAGGCTTTTAAAATAGATACAGATTACTGTACATTAACTAAAAGAAAAATTATTGTAAAGCTTTTAAATTAGGTACATGAGTTATGGAAGCGCCCAAGACTTAAATTGATGTATAATTATTGTGAAGCTTTTAAAATAAAGACTATGAAATGCATTACGCGCCATAACTTAAATTAACGCTTCAAAAACCTATATTTAGGGTTTAAAATAAATGTTCCTTAAACTTTCAAAAAACAGGTATCCATCCAAAAAAACTAAAAAAAAATCTTATTGATCTAACGAGGCTTAAGTAATGAGTTTAAAAGAGATTAAATTTTCAAAAATGCATGGACTTGGAAACGATTACATTGTAATCGATGAAACAGAGGAAGAAATTATTCCAGAGGATAAAAAATCAGAAATTACAGCAGAAATATGCAGACGCGGTTTTTCAATTGGAGCTGACGGAGTTATATTTGTTACTCCATCTGCATCTGAAGATATATGGTTTAGAATCTTTAATTCAGACGGTTCTGAAGCTGAAATGTGTGGAAATGGAATAAGATGCTTCTCCAAGTTTGTATATGACAAAGGGATTATAAATAAAGAAAATATAGATGTTGAAACACTCGGCGGAACTAAAAAAGTAGAGTTAAGCATCAAAGATGGAAAAGTAGCATCTTCAAAGGTTAATATGGGTAACGCAACCTTTAAAACATCAGAGATTCCAATGACAAGTGATAAAGAAGAGTTTCTTGATGACGAATTAGTTGTAGGTGGAAATCCGCTTAAAATGAGTACCGTAAGTGTTGGAAACCCCCATGCCGTGATATTTACTGATAATCTTGATGATGTGCCTCTAAATGAAATGGGTCCTGTAATTGAAGCACATGAGGCATTTCCACAGAAAATCAACGTGCATTTCGTGAAAATATTAAGTAAAAACGAAATAGACATGATCACATGGGAACGCGGCGCCGGCGTGACATTTGCCTGCGGTACTGGAGCTACTTCCTGCGTATTAGCTGGATTTAAGCTTGGAAAACTTGATAATGACGTTCTGGTGCATCTTCCAGGTGGAGATCTTAAAATAAATGTCTACGAGAACAATGGGACATTAGGCGCGTTCATGGAAGGGGACGCTGTCTTAGTCTTTGACGGGATCATCAAAACTAAGATTTAGTTTTGATGGACTGGCAAAATTGAAAATTTTGCCAAGATAATAAAAATTAAAAATTAATTTTTATTGCTATCCAAATTCTTCGAATTTAGATAAGATCATCGGAATTAATATTTAATTCCAATGGACTGTCACAATTGAAAATTTTGCCACGATAATAGAACTTAATCTTTAAGTTCTATTGCATATCAAAATTATGGAAATCGAGCTTTAATTATACAAAAAGCTCTTATCCTTTAATTTTAGAATTTAAATTCCCTGATTTTTAATTTATTTTCTAGTATAAGCTTTTTAATCCAGATACTTAAATCTAGCCTTAATGTTTATTTTAGTGTAAATGTATTTTAATAGATTATTCACTGGTTAATGCCATATAAACCATTATCCTTCCAAGTTCTGTCATTAGATATAAGTCTTCAGTCTGTTTTCCTTTTTCTAGAAGGTCTGTACTGTAATAAGCATGCGCCTTCTCCTCGCCAGCTTCAAATTCTTTTGTTTCAAAGTACTTTAAAATTCCTACATCAGATAATTTCTTTAAGTACTCTTTTGCACTGTCTTTTGTAATCCCAAATTCTTTATTAACAGACTTAGAATCAATAAATCCATGACAGTCGGCTAATTTTAATATTTCACTCTCCTTCTCGCCAAGCGCGCCTGCAGGGATGATAGGAAGCTGCTGAAGTTCCCCATGGCTTAGTACATATGTTGGATTTAAAGAACGCATTTGGGCAAGCCATAAAAGATACACACCAGTTCTATCTGGCCTAACTATAATTGAAAAATCATCCTCATCATTTAAAATTGCATTAGCTTTATGGATAATATCTTCAAATCGATTTTTTATCTTCATATAATCCGTTTTAACCTCAAAATCCCGGAATTTCGCTTTTTTGGATGATATAATTATCATCCTATCAGGTTTAACTTCAGACACCGCATCTTGAATATTATTTTTACTTTTAAGATTTGTTATCAATATTTTTTCACTCATGATATCACCAACAAGCTATAGGTAAAGAAACAGAAAAATTTTGATTTTTTATATTAAAATAACTATAATTTTCTGAGTGTATGTTCAAGCACAACTGCATTATTGTGTTCTTTATCTTTTGCAGAGTAAATTAAAGTTACTTTACCTTTATCTCTTTCTATTCCCTTTATTCCATTAATTAGCTCACCTTTGTCTTTTAACTCATCTTTGTATTTGTTTTCAAACTCTTTCCATTTTTTAGGGTCGTGCGCAAACCATTTTCTTAGATCATTGCTTGGTGCAATCTCTTTCATCCAGGTATCTAGATTTGCCTTTTCCTTGGATACTCTCCTAGGCCAGATCCTATCAACGAGAATTCTAAATTCATCATCTTCTTCACTGGATGACTCATAAGCCTGCAAAAATCGTAGATTTTTGCGGCCACAAAACCAAGAGTTAAAGAAACTTCGTTTCTTTACACCAAAAATCTGTGATTTTTGAAGTTTTGTAGGCCCTTTTTATCTTTATCATTTTATCACTTTTAATACTATGGTTAAAATTAATAATAAGTTTTTTTAACTGTCAAAACTTTATAGTTTTGACCCCCCGAAAAATTGAAAATTTTCGAATATTGTCCAATCTGAGATTTGACACAGCAAACACGGAGTGTTTACATGCTTTGTTTTTCGACTGCTGTTAAAATTTCTAATTTTAACACTTGCCATTGATTTTTCCATTTAAAAGAATTCTAGAAATATACAAAACAAAATACAACTTAAAAACTACATTTAATGACATATAATTAAAAAAATGGTAAATTAGCCTTTACCTTAATTAAGGCAAGTAAAGACAAAAAATTCAATTTTAAAAATACTGAATCAAAAATAAAAAGTAATATATGTTAAATTATCCTATTTTTGAATACATTCCCTTCTCAACTTCAAAAGATCTTTTTTTCTTTTTTTGAGGTCAGATACTTCCTTAACAATTTCCGGGAATTTCTCCAGGATACAGTCCACCACTTCTTTTTTATGTATCCACGTACAGTCTTCACAGCTCCAAACACCTTTATCTTTTATCCATTTACCTCCAGTAGAACTATCTCCACATGGATAAAACGGACAGTAACAGAAGGTACAGCTCTGTCCCTCCTCATGACAGGGATAATATTCACATTCTAAATTTGGACCTTCAACTATTTCGCCCTCTAAAAAGCGTTCATAAAACTCCTTTGAAAGTGGATGTATATCTGATCGGATCATATAGCCCCGTGGAGTAATCATATATCCATCCTGAACATAAGTCATGGAATTTCCGATAATTACAGTTGTGGACATGTTTATTTCATGATCCTTAAGTTCTCCAAGTGTTGTTACTGTAGTATCTACTCTATTATCTCCACTTTTTACTATCCCAACAGGAGTGGATGGTTTTTTATTTTCAAGTAAGACCCTGTAAGCTTCATTAAATGGTTCTTTCCTTGTCTTGCTCATTGGATTGTATATGGCAATTACAAAGTCCCCTTTTGATGCAAACTCTACCTTCCTTTTTATTTCAGATAAAGGAGTTAAAATATCACTTAAACTTATAACTGCAAAATCATGGAGAGGTGCCCCAAGTTTGGACGCTGCAAAGGTTGCTGCAGTTACGCCAGGTATAACTTCCACTTCAATATCACTGTACTTGCCAATTAATTGAAAAACAACATTCCCCATTCCAAATACGCCAGGATCTCCAGAACTTATAATTGCAACATTTTTACCTTCCTTTGACTTTTGTATAGCTATTTCAGCCCGCTCTATTTCATCTCCCATTCCCTTTTTAATTATTTCTTTTCCATCAAGCAGGTCTTCTATGGGTTTTATGTAAGCTTTGTAAGCAATTATAACTTCGCAGTTCTTAATTGCATTTAAAGCCCTTATACTCATGTCTTCTCGGGAAGGCCCTATGCCTATAACGCTGATCATTGAATCACCATGTTTACTACAATTAATTATTTTTTATAAAAAAATATAGTTAGTTTAAGTTAAAACTTAAACTAATTCTTCTATTTTAAGATTTTATTTGCTTAAGTGATGTTATCTTGAGAGTGTTAACATCCACTGCTATACCTTTTGTTTTCTGTTCTCCAGTTGCCGTTGCAGTCAAGTTATAGGTTGCACTTGGACTTATTACTATTTGTCCGCTTGTAAAAGCAGTATTTGAACTGTTTGCAGTTGTTTCATTTTCCTTATATCCAGTTGCCGTAATAGTCACATTTACATTACCGCCGCTTGAGCTAATTATTACAGCAGAGATCGTATCGATATTAATTCCATCAAGCTTTGTTTTGCTCTTAAGAGCCTGAGAAACACCATCTACATTTGTAACGTTGTATGTTTTAGTAATGCTGACCTTTGAACCGATGCCAATACTGTCCCAAATAGCAGTTAATTTACTGACCTGCATATCTATAACTTTTCCAACATCAGGGGGTTGGGAAGTTACTATGGTATATGAGCTTAAAAGTCCTGCTTCAAAAATTATCCCGAAGAGTAAAAGGAAAAATATAAATTTTATAATCCTTGGCAAATTTTATCACCTTAAATAATTTATTTTAGTATACTTTCTTAACATGAATTTTTAAAATTGATTAACTTAGTTTTGTGAGTTAAATTAGATTAATATTATAATATGATGTTATAAATATACATACAAAAAGCTTTGCACGGGGTAGTCATGAGCGATGATATCATTTTAAAGTTCACCAATGCCAACATTTTAATAAACGATAAAGCATATGAACGCATAATAACTCAAGAAAATTCAATTAAATTCACAGAATCATTAATAGAAGATATAGTGTACTCGAATCAGAATATAATTGTTTTAACTGAAGAAATTCTGGATCAATACCTGGAAAAAAATGGTTTAAAAGAAGAAATAAATAACGAAATTATCCCAGAGAATGCGGATATAAACCCCCCTGTTTCCCAGAGTAAATTCCAAACTGGAATGCCCTTCGATTTTCACGTGATTCAGGACACCACTAAGAAATCATATACAAGTGGGGAAGTTAAGGACTTTATTACTTATTTTAACAGCAGATATGAACAATTACATAATATTTTAAATAAAAGAAGGGAATTAAAGGATCACCGCCCTATTAATAAAATAGGAAAGAGCGAAGAGGTCATCAAAATAATAGGAATGGTAAATGACATCAAAAACACTAAAAACAGCCATAAAATAATAGAATTAGAGGATGAGACTGGAAGTACTAGTGTTCTTGTACATAACGAAAGTGGTCAACTCTATGAAAAAGCTGAGAAAATTGTAAGAGATGAAGTTATTGGCATAATTGGAAGTAAAAAAGGAACATTAGTAATAGCCTCAGATATTATACAGCCCGGAGTTCCAAGAATCGGTGAAAAACCCATGGATTTTGGAGCAGTTTTTATTTCTGATGTCCACATAGGCAGTTCTACTTTTCTTGAAGATGCATTTAATAGATTCATAAAATGGATAAACGGAGATTTTGGTGATGATAACCAGCAAGAAATCGCCAACGATGTTAAATATCTAGTTTTGGGTGGAGATACAGTTGATGGAATTGGTATATACCCCAACCAGGAAAAAGAGCTCACTATAAAAGATATTTATGAACAGTACGACGAAGCTGCAAGACTTCTTGGAGATATCCGAAGTGACATTAAAATAGTAATAGCCCCTGGAAACCACGACGCAGTAAGATTAGCCGAGCCACAACCTGCCCTTCCAGAAACATACGCCAAGTCCCTTTACGAGCTTAAAAATGCAGAATTTGTAAGTAATCCCGGAGTTGTAAGTTTAGATGGGATTAATACACTTATATATCATGGAAGAAGCTTCGATGATATGGCGATGTCTGTCAAAGGGTTTTCCCACCAGCGGACAGATTTGGTAATGACTGAACTTATAGAAAAAAGGCATTTAGCACCCATATATGGGGAAAGAACCCCCCTTGCATCAGAATATGAAGATCATCTCGTCATAAAAGAAGTTCCAGATATATTCCATACAGGGCATGTGCATATTAATGCATATAAACGGCATAAAGGTATCCACCTGATAAATTCAGGAACCTTCCAGTCCCAGACAGAGTTTCAGAAAATTTACAACATCGTGCCAACATGTGCAGAAGTTCCGGTGATACATAGGGGCTCATTTAAACTCTTAAAATTTGCTTAAATGTGAAATAGTTTCACATAAATTTATTATTCTCATTGATTAAATTTTTAAAATAGGAAATAGCTACTTAATAAATTATAAATAGAAAAACATTACATTCAAGTGATTTAAATGGATAAAAACCTAATTATAAAAGGAATAGTTGATACTTCACATTATGTTTACAAAAAAGGACTTGTACCTGGAAAATCTGGAAATATAAGCTGTAGATTTTATGAAGAAGGAATATCAAAAATTGCAATTACAAGAAGCGGTATTGCCAAAAGAAACGTAGAAGCAGATGATATCATCATAATAGATATGGATGGAAATGTGCTTGAGGGAGATAAAAAACCATCTATGGAGACTTTTCTGCATCTTGGAATCTATAGGGAAAGAGATGACATAAATAGTATTGTACATTCACATTCGCCATTTGCAACTGGTTTTTCAATGTCAGGTAAAAAATTAAAAAGATTAGAAGGATTTGGACCTATTGAAACTCCTCATATTCCATATGTGAAGTATGCATCACCAGGAAGCGAAGAACTTGCTAAAAACACCGCTTTCATGATGAAAGACAACGATGCGGTGGTACTGAAAAACCATGGAACAGTTGCTGCAGGTGTCAATCTTGATGAAGCAACTCTTCTTGCTGAATTTATAGAAGATATTGCTAAAATACAGTATATCGCACACACTTTAAGCTTAAATTCTGATACATCAGTCTAATTTTAAAATTAATTCAATAATTTTTTCATTTTAAATTATTAAAAATAAGGCAGAGAACGGAGAAAGTTCTCTGCCATGTGGAGTTAATTAAGTCATGTTTTTTTTTTGTTTGGTATGGAATTCGCTTTCAACCTAGATATCCTATCTTTCGTAGTAACGGCGGGTGAATCTGGGATATACAATAGTTAGGATCTAGAATATTGTTTCAAGCTCATTTCCCAATATCATACATACATTACCTAATTCTTCTAGCGTTGCCTGTACTACTCCACACAAACCATTAACAATGGTTACAATTAGGGGTTTACAATTGGCGGATACATTTGTACTTATCTGCGATGTATCTTCAGATAATGGAACATCTGATGAGTCAATTACAGTAAAATTACCATTATCTAATTCATTTACACCTTCATCTTGACTCTCATTTAATTGATCTATATCATGTGGGCCATCATATCCAAATTCAAGGTTTAATTCCGTGAACATATCATATCCGTCTTCATCAAACTGATCATTTGCGTTTAACTCATCAAAATTATCATTTTCATATGAAGGAATTGATACATCACCCAGATAATCAGTGCCTTCATCAACAGTATCTAATACTTCCAACAAATCATTACCCTCATCATCAAATTCATCCATACTTGCAGAGTCAGCCATATTATTGCTATATAGTTCGTCTATGTACTCAATATCTTCACCAGGAATATTAAATGAACTAACGGTGTAATCATCAGTTTCATCCAGCTGATCATCGGGTATACATTCTAAATCTGATGGATCTATCACTGTATAATTACCAATATAGTTACCATCATCGTCATATCCATCAATATAACCACTATCTTCATCTTCTGGATCTGAAACATCAAATGAAGTTACCATATCAGTATTAGATGAATCTAATACTTGAGATACATCTTTAATATCACTATTAGTTTGTTTAACTGCTGTAGAAACGACAGTTTGCTGATCTGCAGGGGAATCTACTGCAAATGCTGGTGCCACTCCCATCATCAAGATTACAAGAAAAATTGCCATTAATACTTTCACATTATCACATCCAATTATAACAATTCATGATTTTGATTAATAAGTTTCATAGTATATAATCTTAACTATTTTAACGGTGTATTAACGCCCATTAATTGTTCTATTAAGACAATATTGCTCTTAAGTGATAAATAAGATTTATATAAGATCATTTTACAAAATTAATATTGCTATAACTGAATAGATAGAAACAAAGTCATATTATCCAAAATTTGAATTAAATATATTGGCAGGAATTAGCAGAATAAAGTCTAAAATTTGGACCAATATGACAGGAACTATGTAAAATAAAGTCTAAAATTTGGACTAAATATACGAAAGTAGAATAAACCTAAATGGGACTAAATATTTGACAAAAGAAGTAAAATAAAATCCAAATCTCAGACTAAATACTAACAAAAACAGTGGAATAAAATCCAAGTCTCGGACCAAATATACTGACAAATAGTAAAATAAAGTCTAAAATTTTGGACTTAAAATTAGAGAAAATAATTAATTTACATAATGCCTTCTAAAAACCTTAATTTACTTTCAACTTTACAATTTATTCAAAAAAGAACACTAACTCAAATTAGATTATTAAATTAATTACAGATCTACAATGTTTAAAAGATAAATAATTCACTTAAACTAAAAATTAAAAGTGAAATATGACATAGATCTAAAAAAGAAAGTTTTGAGAAAATATCAGCTGAAAATAACCTTAAGTTATCTATGCTGACATCAATCAAAAGTAGCTAAATTAAGTTAATATTTATTTAAAATTAAATTCAGTCCCTAACAGACTCTAGTTCGCTTAAAACATTCCATATAAGGGTTCTTGCATGTATTGGAATATTTGGATCATTACTAATTTCGTCAAGTATTGAAATTACAGTACTTGCACGGATAGTAGGTTCTTCTTCATCTTTTGCCAATATATCCTTAGATTCTTCTGCTGCTCTCCTAATATTCCTAGGAACGCTTGTATCTTCCATTATATGTTGTAATATCTGATTAACACGATCAAATGCCTCTTCATTCATAATGTGACCTCCATAATATTTTTAGATAAAAGAATTCATAAAATAATCTAACTATTATTTTTTATATTTGATAAACTAAAAACCTTTTGGTATTTCAATAATTCACCTGTTTCTATTTGAATTTGAAAAATTTAAGATTTCCCCTATGAACTTCATATGGAAAGTAATACAACCTGCTTTATACTGACACAAATTTAATTTTTTAGCCTTTAGAAGCCACAGCAATGGCTACAGTAACCCCATTAAATGCTGTTTTCTTTAATACAAGCCTAGAATTTCTTCCAGCAGTTATTAAAGCCACAGGCTCACAAACTCCATAAATACCAAATTTTTTCTTAACAAATGATGATTTTGAATATCCATCATAGTTAAATTTTTTTAATTTATCTAAAGGAACTATTTCAAGGGGCATATTAAATTCAGAAACCATTTCAATTATACCCTCCTCATTCCTTTTCATTTCACCTGTTGAAATCACATCAATTCTTGCAACTGGTAATTTAAGAGCACTCATTGCACTCGTAATTGCACCTTCAACATTTTGTTTTGAAATGTCCCTTCGTGCACCTACACCAACCACGAATTTTTTAGGTTTTAAAATAATTTCAGTATCTTCAAATAATACTTTTAAATTATTTTCACCGGACTCAACCAAATTGTAAGAAGATTTAACCTGAGGATCATCTGAAATAAAGCTAAGCCTTAACGGAACAAATAGTTCAGGAAATTCATCCCTGACTAAAGCAGAATTTATACTTTTTATTCCTCCAGGATTTTTAATATTCAGATAATATTTTTTTGCAAGTGAATCTATCCCCAATTTACCATGTACGTCTGTAGCTGTTGTTATAACTGGGTCGGCGCCGGTAATTTCTGCAATTTTCTTTGTAATTTCATTGGCACCGCCAAAATGACCTGAAAGTAAGCTTATAACATGTTTTCCAGCGTCGTCCATGACCAGGACTGCAGGATCTTCCAGTTTACTTTCAAGTAATCCGCAAATATTTCTTACCATAATTCCAGATGCCATTATGCCAATTATACAGTCATATTTGCTGAATACAGATTTTAATGTCTTTTTAACGTTTTTGTGGAATATATCCACGCTGGTTATTGTAGGATCCCCTGCAAGATTTTCCAGAATTTTAGATGCAAGATCCTGAGAATCCTTGGTTATGGTGATTATTGCAATTTTCAAAGAAAAATCTCCATTTTACTTCAATTAGAATGTAACTTCTAAACAAATATCATATATAAAATAAGTTTTCTACATTAAAATACTGTTTGGTATGGAGTAACATCATACAACTTTAAAATTTCATAATATACTCAATTTTGGCATTTAAATGGCAGTTTAATTTAATTATAGCACTTTTTAATTTAAGTTTTTAAAAAGGCGAAAAAATTTAATCGACATTAAAAAAATAAATACATCTCGATAAATTTGATGAACTTATTGATGTTAATAGTGATGAAGAACTATTTAGAAAAAAAGGCTGAATATCAGCTAGAAGTGAGTAATCTGTTACAAATCACGTCTTCAAGAAAATAACCATTTAATTTTTTTAAAATCAAAATTACGGCAGTTATAATATTATTATCAAATATAAAAGATTTATAAGCATATATTTAAAAAAATATTTATATTTTTTCTCTTTTTTGGATTAATGAAACACTAAATAACAGTTATGAAAAATAAAAATTAAATTAATTACCATAAAGAGATGGGAAAAGGTTTAACACCTTTTCCATTCGGGTTTAACCTGGAATGTTACTAGATAAAATATGATCATTATGACTGCGATACTTATGAGTTCATAGGCCGGATCTATTGCTGCCTGGGTAAATAGCGATGGTGTTTGCAGAATTGAAGCTTGAGGATGAATGATAGCCGATTCATAGATATTATTAGCAGCATGCATACCAATAGCTAGCTCTAGTGTTCCACTTTTAAGAGTGATAAATGCTAAGGAGAATCCAACTACTACATAATAAACCATTGCTAGAATTCCACCTGCACTGATTTCAGGGTTTACTATATGAGGTAATAAGAATAAAATACCATTTATCAGTGCTAGCACTAAAAAATTTCGGGTTAACAGCCCGGTTCCCTGCATCAAGTAACCTCTGTAAGTGAGCTCTTCGCTAGTAGTTTGAAGTGGTATCAACACTAAAATAAATGGCAGGAAGTACAAGAACTGCGAAATATTACTACCATTAAACTGGATGTTTGATGGGTTCAATCCATATAAAAGAACATCTGAAAGGACTAAAAGCAGGAAAAAAAATCCAAACCCATAGAGAATAGGCTTCACGTTGATATTTTTAAATGGAGTTATAAGTGTAGAAAATGGTCTTTGATGCACATAACGGACGCTTATGAACACTCCAATTATTCCACAAATTGCAGGACACATGGTAACCACAAAATAGGCCAGCGGAGTGATTGAACTGATGTTAAGTGTTCCAAGATTAACTGATGATCCAAAGGCCATTGCAACGATGAATTGTACTGCAGCGCCAACAATATAAATAAAAAAATAAATAATAAATATTCCAATAATATACCTTATTAAACTTGTTTTACCTTTACGAGCTTGATCAAGAAATGTTTCCATTATATATCACCTTTTATTAGCAAACCAAATATTGAATTATCTCTTAAATAAACTTTTCTTACATAAATTCACTAATATTAAGCATTTCATAATAAATAACATGCCTTTTAATCTTATTTGTGATGAATTAAAAAAAATTTAAATAATTATAATTAAAAGTAATCTAAAAGCAATTTTTTTTAAATTTGTTTGCTCATTTATGCTCTAATTAATAAAAATTTAAATATGAATTGTTAAAAATATTGCTATTGAAAGGGGGATATATTATGAAACAAAAAATATTAATAGTTGGAATTTTGCTAATTGCAGGTTTACTTTTAGCTTCTCCTGCATCAGCAGCTACATCAGTAGATAAAAACACGCATAATGTGTACAGCACTAAATTTCATTGTTACGGGTCTATGACACATGTTACTTACAAAATTAGTGCATCTCATTATAGAACCTATGTTTATATTAAATATAAGAATGGGAAGGATGGAAAGTTGCAGATTGATTTAACTAAGCCTTCATCTAATAAAATCAAAATGACTGTTCTTCAACGTACTGACTGGGGTAATTCATATAATACAAAATATATCTACACTTCTTGGAGCGTTTACAAGTTCTATTTCTCCTATTTTAAATATGTGTTAAGATCAATGACATCTTAACCATTCTAAATTTTTATTTTTTTAGACTCGTAAAAATTAATTAATGACCATTAACAAGATATAAATCTCAAGAAATGCTTATTTATATGCTTTACAACAACTTAATTTTTAAAATAATTAACTAATACCATCCTAATTTTAATTTATTTATTATATATTCTCTTTTTTCAAAAATTAAACCATTATATATCATATAAACATGAATAAATAGGTAAAATTAAAATTAACCCTATTAATAATCTTAAATAGTCTTCTTTGAAACTTTTTTCAAATATAGAAAAGAGTAAAATATATTACATCTGCAAATAAATTTAATACTTAGCTAAGAAAAGCGTATGGGTAATGGTAAATAAAAATTCACAATCGAGATTTATTTAGAATTATATCTTGGTGTATCCATGTACGTAATAGTAATGGGCGGGGGAAGAGTAGGACTTAACTTATCATCCTTTTTAATTTCAGATGGGCAGGACGTTACACTCATTGAAAATAACGAAGAATTATGCTCAAAAGCTGCTTCAGAATTGGATGCTATGATTATCTGTGGTAACGGCACCGATACAAAAACACTTGAAGAAGCAGATATAAAAAGTGCAGATGTTTTTGTGGCAGCCACTGGAAATGATGAAACAAACCTGCTGGCGTGTATTCTTGTTAAAGATTATAATGTTTCTAAAATTATCACCAGAATAAGCGATCATACCCATGCAAAAGCATTTAAAAACGCAGGTATTGATTTTGCGATAAGTCCTGAGCTTACTGCAGCCAGTTACCTTGAAAAAATAATATTACGGCCAAAAATAGCAGATCTTGTTGTTTTAGGGAAAGGGGACGCAGAATTACTTGATGTTAGTGTAGAAAATAACAAAGTTATTGGTAAAAAAATAGGTGATATAAGTCCAACCAGGGACTATATCATAGTGTCCTTGCATGAAAATGGGAAGATAACAATTCCAATGATGGATACTGTCCTTGAAAGAGGATTTAAAATCTCGATCCTTGCAAAAACAGGGTCTATAAAAAAAGTTATAGATTTATTCACATAAAAAAGATAATATACATTTAAATATGATTTAATAAGCTTAAATGAGTTAAAATAAATGATTAAACACATTAATGCCTAAACTTTTAAACAAGTCATAAAATCCAATGTATAAAATGAAAACATACCATATTATCATTATAAACTTCTTTTTTCTGGCTTCTTTTTTATAAAATTCATTGAGCATATAGTAAATTGCCCCTATAATCAGGAATATACCTATTAATAAAAGATAATAATCCATATATTTACTTTAAAAATTGTTATATAAATATATTCAAGCTAAAATCATTAAAAATTAAAATACATTCTCAAAAGAAGATAAAAATAAGATATCAAGTTAATTAATTACAGTATACTCTTAAAAAATCATAAATATGTGAAAGGAGTATAGCAAAGAATCTAAATATTAAATAGATTACAATTCACAAACAAATGAAACTATAGCATATCAAAACTGTAAAAACACCAAACAGAATACATGCAACTAAAATAAATAATAAAACCGTTAGTTTAGACAGTAACACTGCTTCTGTAATCTTATCAGTTGTTAATGGACTTAATTCATCTCCAATTTCATAATAACCTATTTTTTCAAGTTTAATATCAAGAGCACCAGCTGCTGCAGCCATAGAAAATCCTGAATTTGGACTGTCTGGTTTTCTTGCATCTCTCCTCATTATTTTATATGCATTTCCCCAGTTTAACCTTAAAAACGCAGCTGCAATTACAATAAGGACTCCTGTAATCCTTGCAGGTATAAAATTCAAAACATCATCCAGTTTTGCAGGAAACCAACCTATTTTTATCTTTTCAGGTGTTTTGTAGCCCACCATAGCATCAAGCGTGTTTATAACCCTGTACACAACAGCCCCAAGAACTCCGAATATAAATGCATAAAACAAAGGAGCTATAATAGAATCTGTAATGTTCTCTGTTAGCGTTTCTATTGTTGCAGATACCAGATCTTCTTCATTAAGTTCCATTGTATTCCTGCTTACAAGATAAGACATTGATTGTCTCGCTTTTTCAATATTATTATCTATATCATTTTTCATATTTTCTGCAGAACCTAATAGGACCTTAATTGCAAATGTAGTGGATAAAATTATAGAAGAAACTAAAATGTATAATATGTAATTGAATGCTGACAGACGGAGTAAGACATAGGTTGCAAGTGTAAAAATCATTACAGCCATGAATGTTAAAATTATTCCAGAAATTTTACTTCTGTAGTTGATAAGATACTCCCTGAAAAAATCTATTACTTTCCCCATCCAGACTACAGGGTGTATCTTTGCAGGTAATTCTCCAAATATGACATCGATGATTATTGCAATTATGATTATAGATAAAGTTAGTTGAAGATACATTGAATTCCTCTAGATTTATTTATAGAAATTTTGTAAATTAGTTTATATTCTTGAATAATTTAATATTCTTCGAAGGAATAAATATGGATATCGTAGGCATATTTGGTGAAGTATCTAAAACTATGCGTTCAGATTTTAAAAGAGTGCAAAAAGCAATTGAAAAACATCCGGGATTAAAGGGAAACTCATATGAAGAAATTGTTAGAAAGTTTCTTAGAGAATACTTGCCAGAATCATTAGATACAGCTACAGGACTCCCTGTTAATTCTAATGGAAATTTTTAGGCAAATTGATGTAATTATTTCAGATAAAGCAAAAACACCCATTTTCTTCAGTAGTGGGGATATTCGAGTTATACCAGTTGATGTGCATATGCCGTTATTGAAATTAAGGCCTTTTTAAATTCCAAAGAATTATATAAAGCATTTAAAAATATGGAAAGCGCCAAAAATCTTGAAAAAAAGCTTATTTTAAAGAAAATGGTCCTGTTACTCATGTAACTAAATTGTAAGGAAAAAAATGGGAAAATTGGCCTTTAAATTATTATATTTTTGCATATAACTCTATTGATCTAGTTAAATTAGCTGAAACAGAACATAAAAAACACATTGCTAAAAATTTGTCAGAACACGCAAAGATAGATACCATTTGTGTTCTTATAAATGAGTCATTTGTAATAGAAAAAATGATAAAAAAAATAGATGCTCTCCAAAGCCAGGATCTAATCTTTATGTTGTCCAAACGAATCATTCACTTCTTTTATTTTATGCATTGACTAGTATTTATTTTAACCAAGCTAATATCCCTAATTTTAATTTTAATAGTTATTTAGGAGAATTAAAATTCTAAAATAACAATCTTTATAACTGAACATGTTAATCAGTTGAAAAGCAAGATATAGCCATATTTACATCAATAAATGTGAAAAATATTTTATAGAATTTTTACACTTGAAATTTAGTTATTAGATGTTAAAATAATCTATATAGGTAAATACACTTGAAAAGTAACTCTATTACTTTTAGTATATCTCCTATTTTTTTTCACTTGAAATCAATCTATTCAACATAATTTCACTAAATTTTATTGATTTACACTTGAAATACAACTGTTAGTTACAGAATCCAATAAAACATCTGAATTTACACTTAAATTTAACTGAACTAATTTTAAGAGTTATATATTTTAAAATTTACACTTGAAATCGATCTATTTAACATAAAACAATAAATTTGCTCTATACCTTAAATAAAACTGTTAAATACCTAAATTAATAAAAACATTAAATTTACACTTGAAACTTAAGTCTAATAATTTTAAAATTCGTATAGTTAAATTTTACACTTGAAACGTGCCTATTCAAATTAATATCAATAACTTTTATCGATTTACACTTGAAACTTAACTTTAAGTGCTGAATACATAATAGTATTAAATTTAATAGTTTAAACATGGTTTAAATGATTTTAAAGGTTTTATTTTAAGACATTGCATTTTAAAATATATCTATTTAGAGTAATTACAACGCATTTCATTTATTTATAGTTAAAAAGCACATTTATATGTCAAACGATAAAAAAAGTTAAATTTACACTTTAAACTTGGCTCTAAGCATTAAATTTATAATGATGTTAATTTTAACACTTTAAACATTATTTAAATAATTTTAAATGTTATATTTTAAAATATTACACTTGAAATGTATCTATTCACCCTAATTTTGATGATTTTTGTTGATTTA
The DNA here is from genome assembly GCF_002287175.1 of Methanobacterium bryantii. Lineage (NCBI taxonomy): Archaea > Methanobacteriati > Methanobacteriota > Methanobacteria > Methanobacteriales > Methanobacteriaceae > Methanobacterium > Methanobacterium bryantii. The sequence goes on from NZ_LMVM01000012.1 coordinate 55,471, forward strand.
TACTTAAAATTAGTATTTATATGTTAAATATAACAAAAAAATTAAACTTACACTTAAAAAATAACTTAGACTAATTTTAACAAATTTATAGCACTTTTACACTTGCAAAGTAACTAAACTAATTTCAACAGATTTATAAAGACTTTACACTTGCAAAGTAACTAAACTAATTTTAACATGTTTATAGTTATTTTACACTTGAAACGCGACTCTAGTTATTTTAACATGTTCACTACACTTAAAAAGAAGCGTTTCAAATCTGATTTTATTATTCATTATCGCTTTAACTATAAATTGAAATTTGCATGTTGAAATGACAAAAAACTAAACTTACACTTGAAAGGTAACTAAACTAATTTTAACAAATTTATAGCACTTTTACACTTGAAATAAAGGTTATGATAAATAAAAATAAAAAATTTAAATTTAAATCAATTATTTTTTTTCTAAACACTTTATAACAAGACAAATTTTAAGTTACTTTTTTAAAAAAATTTCACTAGACAAATTTTAATATAATAAATAGATTTTTTAAGCATGGATTAAATATGGGTATACTATTAAAGTACAAGTTACACTTGAAACGCAAGTAGGTGTTAAAAAATGTCAAAAATTGAAAGTAAAGTTCAAAAATGGCTCTCTGATGAAGGTCTCTTCAGACAAAAAGTTCCTGATGATAATACAAATTTTCATTTCATGATAAATTACCCTGAAGGCCATGTTCTAGACATTATTCAGCCAAAAGGGAAAGATGATATGATTTTAATCGCATGTGCAACTAATGTAAGTCCAGAACATCAAACTGAGATTAAAAAATTATCAAGTAAAAAAAGAGAAGATTTTATCTGGGATATAAGGTTTCTTTTAAATAGTCAGTTCGTTGATTTCCAGCTGCAGCATCCAGACAACATTTTACAGAATTTTGTAATTACAGAAGAAATTTTTGAAGATGGATTGAACAAGGACAGGTTAATTTCAACTGTAAAAAAGATCTTCAGGGCCAAGTTACAGGGAATCTGGAAAATACAGAGAGAATTCGGACTTGGAGAAGAGAGTCAAGGAAGTATTCAGCAGGATAACATGTATGTATAACTCTTAAATTCATTTTTTAAGAGACTTAAATTCTTTATTTTTATTTTAGCGCGTTTTATATAATTATAATTTAATTAAAATTATTTATATGTATTTATAAATTAAAATATGACTATAAAACTTATAATTACATGATTTATATATTTTTTCTGGGTTTTTACTGTATAAACATACAATCAACAGGAAGTATTGTAACAAAAATTAAAACATATGTTACACTTGAAATAGATGTCATGAGACTATTTACTAACTTAGATAATAAAACAAAGGTAGTATTCTATTACTTATCATGAAATAGCTAGATCATGAATAGAAAAACATCAAAATAAATTTAATTTTTAAATTTTGATACAGTTGAAATTGTAGTCAAAATAAAACAAATTTTGAGGTATAAAAACAAAAAATATAATCAAATTTACGGTTAAAACAGTATAAACAATCTAAAATTTAAATTATATTCATAAATATTTTATTAAAAGATTAAATTTAAAATTTAAACGTTGAAACACATGATTAACAAAATACACTTGAAACATAACTGTTTTAAGAGAAATCCAACATTGAAAACAAATACAAAAAAATGAAAATTATTTTTTAGATTGCATGTTACAAAGCAAGACATGCATTTCAAGTGTAAATAATTTCTCAAAAATTAATTTTTAGTAAGTAAGACATGCATTTCAAGTGTATTATAAAATAAGCTTTGTAAAGTAAAAATTTTTTATTGGTTTTAATATCTTTTTTTCATAAAACTACTTTAAAAAAAGTGTAAATTTCATCATATCATCTTTAATTACTAATTTAAATCATAAAAATACCTTTTATATTTATTTTAAGATAAAAAATTTGGTTAAGATACAGTATAAAGTCAATAAACCTTAATAAACTTATTCAAAGCATTTAAATTATATAAATATTAATACTAAACAAACTAAGATTAGATATTCTGTTTAGATTATATTAATCAAGCTGTACTACAGTTTTTATATCAAAATATTAAATTATTACTGTTTAATGTATAAAACACTTGTTTACAGTTGAAATGTATGTTGTTATAAAATCTATGTTAAAAATACAACATTTAAGTTCATTTCAGCTGATTTTTTAATTATAAGGAATATTTCAGGTATTTAATTTATAATTATTTACAGGTTATAACATCAAATAAAGCTAAATATATCTTTAATAACAAAAGTACCATTTTAATCGTAATTTTATATATTTTAAGGATATAAAAATAAAATATAATCAATGATTTTAATATAAAGTTTTTATAGTAGATAATAAAATAAATCATTTAGTTTTATAGGACCTTTAAATTAAGTATTAATTATATCTATTTTTATCCAATTTAAACAACTATTTAAGAAATTTATATTATATAATCAATTTTAATCTATTTTTAAGCCGTAAAAGCTCAATAACAGTTATAAGTTTAAAAAATTCTAATCTATTTTTATGTTAAATATATGGTTTAAAATTACATATTTCCAGATATCAATTTTAATAATTTGAATTATTTTAAAATATAGGTAATGTTCTAAATTATATTAAAATATTGTAGAGTTTATCTGCTGTTAAAACTACATAGATCCTGCCAATAGTTTTATAATTTACCTATTCTAATTTTAAAAACTGAAATAAATTGAAATATCAATATTAAATTTAATACCTGCTGTTAATTTTATTTACAATTAAATGCTCGTTAATTTGTTTATATCTAAATTTACACTTGAAATAGTACTGATATCTATTTTAATTAAATCTATAATCTTAAATTATAGTTATATCCAATTTTTTAATTGACACATAATTTTAAATCACATTTAATGATACTGATATTTTCAATTAATCTATAATTTTAAACCACACTTAAAATGGTATGATATGTTTATTAGGTTATAATTTTAAATTAGACTGGAAATAGTATAAACTTTATTTTAATTAGTTCATAATTTTGTGAGTTAAACTTGAAAATGGTGTATTTTACAGTAATTAGTTAAATATCTTTAGTTTACACTTGAAATGGATGTTAATAAACTTTAATTAATTTATAATTTTAAATTATATTTGTAATATTTGATGTATTTTAAATCGATCCTTAATTTTGAGTTACACTTGAAATGGTACTGACATTTAATTTAATTAATTTAATCAGGAATTAAACTTAAATATTGTATCTTTTTTTAATTAGCTTATAATCTTAAATTATGCTTAACTACTGCTAATTTAATTCAATTGATTCATAATTTTGGATTATATTTAAACTAATGTAGATGTAACTGGTTTATAATCTTGAATTACTTGAAATAGCATTGATATTTGATTTATAATTTAAATTACACTTAAATGATGATCTTATATTAATTAATTTAAATAATCTTAAATCATACTTTAAATAGTGTTAAATTTGCTTTAATGAATTTTATACCCTTAAATATCATTATAACAGTGTTAAATTACTTTAATAATTTTATATTTTGAATTAATCCTTAAAATACTATTAAATGATTTTATACTTTTAAATTATCCTTAAAACTATGTTAAATTTACTTTAATAATTTTATACCCTTAAAATATACTTAAAACAGTGTTAAATTTATTTCAATGAATTTTATGTTCTTGAATTAATCTTTAGGATAGTATTAAATCCACTTCAACTGATTTTGTACCATTAAATTAATCTTTAAAGCTATGCTAAATTTGCTTTAATTAATTTTATATTTTAAACTATACTTAAAACAGTATTAAATTTGCTTTAATTAATTTTATACTCTTAAATTATTCTTAAAATAGTATTAAATTACTTTAATTAAGTTTATAATCTTCAATTAATCCCTAAAATTAATTATATTTACTTTAATAATCTTATACTCTTAAATTATTCTTAAAATAGTATTAAATTTATTCTAATTGGTTTTATATTCTTAAATTGTACTTTAAATAGTTTTAAATTTGTTTTAATGAATTTTATACTCTAAAATATACTTAAAATAATATTAAATTATTTTAATTGAGTTTATACTCTTTAATTAATCTTTAAAGCTATGCTAAACTTACTTTAATGATTTTATACTCTTAAATTATTCCTAAAATAGTATTAAATTTATTCTAATTAATTTTATGCTCTTAAACAGCTCTAAAATAGTGTATTTTATCTTAATTAATTTAAATCTTAAAATAGTACCTGCATCTACACTATTTTTATAATCTCAAATTATGCATAAAATACTATTTTTTGGCATATAAACTGTTCTAATGTTTTATTTAAACATTTAATTATGATTCCTGGTTCTTCTTGAATTACACTTGAAACAGTACCATTATGTAGTTCTATATTAAGTATAGAATATACTTGAAATATTTTTATTTAAATTAAATTTGAGATATTTTTTCTACTTTATTTCAATATAGTATCATTTACACTGCATTTAAATATTAATATGTTTTAATTGTCGGATGTTTACAAAATGCAAATTTGTTTTGATCTTTGTACATTTGATACAGTTGAAATGAATCTCTGCATAAAATCATTCATTAATTCATGAATTAAATGTTACACTTGAAATGCATGTCTCTTACAAAATTAAAATTTCAAAATATTTTAAAGAATTATTTGTTTACACTTGAAATGCAGGTCTCATTATCTACGAATTAAACATGATCTAGAAAATCCATTTAAATAATTCAAATCTGATATATATTGAATAAAAGTAGTTTATATTAGAAAATATATTATTAAAAGGCTTGAATTTTGTTTTAAAGTTACGAAATATTGATTTTATAATTTATTAATACTTTTATTTTTTAAATTATTAATTTTAACTGGCAACATCTGCTTCAAAATGTTTTTTACACTTGAAATGCATGTCTCTTACAAAATGAAAATTTTAATTTATGATTTTTTTACACTTGAAATGCATGTCCTTCTAATAGGAAATTTTAATACAAATAATGCTGAATTTATTATTTTACACTTGAAATGCACCTCTCTGTTTGAACATTTATATGAGTTGAGTGACAATTTAATTTACTAGAGAAAGATTTCAAGTGTATTGATATTTTTCGATCATTCTTTTGAAGCTTGAAGTATTATTAATTAAAGGCTTCTTTTAACTATAAATAAGTGGTCAGTATGAACATCTTTGAAGAACTCGGTGAAAAAAACACTGTTTTTAAGTGCAAAAAATTTTTGGATCATAGATTTTTACCTGATAAGTTACCTCACCGTGAAGAACAGATCCGATCTGTTGCTAAATATTGGATTGAAGCTTTAAACAGCGTCACTCCACCAGATATAACTATTTACGGTAAGACAGGTACTGGAAAAACAGCAGTAGCTAAATTTACAAAAAAACAATTATTACAGATGGCAAAGGACAAAAATCTTAATGTAAGGGTAGAGTATGTAAGATGTACTGATTACACAACTGAATATCAAGTTATAGCTCATCTATGTCAGCAAATGGGTCAAAACGTTCCTTACAGAGGTTGGACAAAAGCTGAAGTGATACAATCATTCAGAAATCTTTTTAAAAAGAATGTATTTGGAAAGGACCTTATTTTAATTATTCTTCTTGATGAAATCGATATATTATTGAAAAACGATGGTGATGGACTTCTTTATACTCTTACAAGAACTGAAAACGTTGCAATTGCGTCTATAAGTAACTACGTTGATTTTAAAAAATTCATAAAACCAAGGGTAAAAAGCAGTTTACGTGATCGAGAGATTGTTTTCCCACCGTACAATGCTCAACAACTTGTTGATATCCTGGAAGAAAGGGCCGCATTGTCTTTTAGAGACAATGTCTTAAATGATGATGTAATTCCACTTTGTGCAGCTCTTGCAGCAAAAGAAGAAGGTGATGCTAGATATGCTCTGGACCTCCTCAGGACTTCAGGTGAACTTGCAGATGAAAAATGTTCTGACATTGTATTTGAGGATTATGTAAGGGAAGCAAAGGACCATATTGAGCATAACAAAGTTACTGATATCATAATGACTTTACCAAGCCAGCAGCAGAAAGTTCTGGAATCATTACTCTATCTTACTAAAAGAAAAGAAGAAATAACATCTGGAAGACTCTATGAAGTTTATAAAGAAGTTTCCAAGGGAGATTCAGTATCTTACCGGCGAATCTTTGACTTTATAAATGAATTAGAAATGCTAGGGCTTATTTCAACTAAAACAATCTCAAGAGGTAGGGGTAGAGGACGAACAAATATCATAGATTTACAGTGTGAAATTAGTCTTCTTGAGGATGCTATGTGGAGCGCATAGTGTCATAACTTTCTATTTTATGCCTATAAAAAAAAGAAGGATTAACGCAAGCATAAAACTTATTTTCACTTGAAATGTATCTTAATTATATTTTAGAGCATTTATCTTAAGATTAAATTAATGTTTAGTATTTTAGCGTTTTTAAAATAAAAAAAATAAATGATGTATATTAGTTAAAAATTAGTTTTATAGATTAATCATAGCTAATATAATTAACTGATTTTATTTAATAACAGACTTTAACAGAGCCATTCTAACAGGTACTCCATAAAATGCCTGCTCAAAGTATCTGCCCTGTGGAGTATTATCAACATCATGCGATATTTCATCGATTCTAGGCAGTGGATGCATTACAATGGCATCACTTCCCTCTAAAAGCTTGGAAGTGATGGTATAGGCTCCCTTAATTTTCAAATATTCTGCAGGATCAGGGAACCTTTCTTTCTGAATCCTTGTCACGTACAGAACATCTGTCTTATCCAGCACTTCATGGATACTATCAGTTTCGTACACGTCAACTCCACTTTTACTTAAGTCATGGAGAATCTCGTGGGGCATTTTAAGTTCTTTTGGTGATACAAAGCTCACATCAACATCGAACTTTGCAAGTGCGTATGCTAGGGAATGTACCGTCCTTCCATATTTAAGGTCTCCCACAAGTGCAATACGTAAATCATCAATTCTTCCAAGGATTCGTTTCATAGTATAAAGATCAAGCATTGTTTGAGTTGGGTGCTGGCCGGCACCGTCTCCTGCATTTATTACAGGGACGTCAACTATATTCGCAACAAAACGGGCGGTTCCTTCCATATTATGTCTTATAACAAGTGCATCAGAATATTCCCCTACTATCCGCACGGTATCCGTTAAGTTTTCACCCTTCGTTGCAGAACTTGTCCCTGCTTCTGCAAAACCAATTGTGCTGCCGCCTAGACGCTTCATTGCAGCTTCAAATGAAAGCCTTGTCCTTGTTGATGGTTCATAAAAAAGCATTCCCAGCAGTTTTCCAGACAGCGCATCTGATTTTTTCTTTGATCTAGCGATAGGTTCCATTTCTTCGGCTAGTTTCAGGATATATTCTATATCTTTTCTGTCAAAATCCCTTATTGAAATAATATCTTTTTGATTGAAAGCCATAAACACACCATAACTGAACTTTTAAGATTATTCGTAGTGATTTTAAGTTTATTGATTAATTTGAGAATCTAATTAAAATATTCTTATTTTCTTTAGATTCTAATCATATTTTAAGTTTATAGTGAATGACGTTACTTTTTAAACTTTTGACAGTAATTGATTAAATGCTTTAAATTAAGGAAAATATCTAATTTTTCCGAACATTCGAAATTTTAAAAAATTTTCGAAAGTTCTCAAACACGATGTGTTTGGAACCTCAAAACTTTTGTTAACAAAAATTTTTGATGGTTGAAGAAAATCCTAAAGGATTTTTTGAACCCAAAAATCTCTGATTTTTGGGAGATTAAAGCACATAAACAAATTATCTTACTAAATATTGGTCATTCATTATATTATACTACAAATTCCTTGCAAATGTCAGGTAACCCGTATGGCCCACAGCCCTTGTTTTAGGTCTAGTTCCCTTAGCCTTTACTTCAATTTCGCGTAAATTACATTCAACAGTATTTAGATCTGAAAAACCGAATTTTTTAAGCACTTTATGAAGTATTTGGACCTGTTCAATGTAAGGAGCATAAGTCGCAATATAACCTCCGGTTTTAAGAGCCTCTTTGGCATGTTCTACAACATCCCACGGCCTTGGCAAATCCAAAAATATTACGTCAACATCTTTTTCTTCGATTCCTTCAGTGATATCTTTGCATTTAATATGCACGTTTTCAAGGCCAAAATTCTCCACGTTACGCTTTGCAATTTCTGTAAAATCTTCACGGATCTCGTACGAGTTCACTTTACCTTCTTTTCCCACGATATTTCCGAAATGCAGCGCAGTGGCTCCGGCTCCAGTCCCGGCATCAATTACCCTGTCGCCAGAACCCATACCTGTAAATGCTGTTATAATTCCTATATCTTTAGATAAAATTATTGAACATTTTCTTTCCATTAAATCAATATAATCATTGATATTTGCCTTTAAAACTTTAAATTCATGACCTAAATGAGTTTTAAGGATATCTCCAGGTTTACCATTTTCCATATCCTCTTTTGTTATGAAACCAAAGTTAGTGTGAAATTCTTCATCCCGGGCAATGTATTTCTTGCCCCTTTCATCCATTAAAATGCGCAATATTTTCACTCCTCATGTTTAATAATATGTATTTTGAATTTAATTTAAGTTGATAATTAATTGCTTGATATTTGATTATCCTTACCATTTAAACTAAAGTAAATAGCACTATTTGATCATGTATCTATTTAAAGTAACATTAACTCCTATTTTTCAGCTTGTCTACTTTATAATGGTAGTTCAGCGTATTTTTAATCTTTTAAATAATATTTATTTTATATTTCTATTTATATTATTTTGTGAGACTTATTTTTCTGATTCATCAACTTCTATGAGCTTTTTAGTTTTATTTTCGCTGATTTTTCTAAAACCTGAACTCACCACGTCAACTATACTTTTTGCTATTTTATCTCCAATTCCTTCCACTGATTTAAGTTCTCCCTGTGATGCATTAATGATATTTTTCACAGAACCGAATTCATTGAGCAGTTTTTTAGCAGTAACTGGACCAATATTTGGCAGTGACTCTACAATGTACAGCTGCTGTTCGTATAATGTAAGTGGTTTTTTCTCAGTTCTGACCTGTACAGGTGATTTGTCCTGTATTTGTTCCCTTATAGCTATTCTTAAAATCATTGCTGCAGTATCTTCTTCAGACCGGGTTGGAATTATCGGAATACCAAAATCAACAGCTATAGATGATAGAGCTCCTCTTATTGCATTTGGATTAAGAAGGGAAGAATACAGATCATCTCCTTCCAGTATAATTACAGGCTTTCTGAAGTTTTCCACCAGTTCCTTTGCTTGTTTATACAGCCTCTTGTCAATAATTGAGCCTACAAAGTCTTTTGCAGTTTTTCGCTCGATTCCAACTTCACTACTTACCTGATAATCTGCTACAGGAAGTGCTTTTACTTCAATAACTGCTTCTAATTTATCAAGTTCACGTAAAACCCTGGAATTACCTTCTCTTGAATCTGCGTATATTAAAGGTTTTATAACCTTTTCTCCATCTTTTTCTTCTACTCTAGGAAGCATTTTTACAATTTCATTTGGGGCTATATTTCGCTTAACCCTCTTTGACAACTGTTTTTTCATCCTGGCTTCTTTATTAATACTTGTCCAGTAATAAGCCTCATCTCTAGTACCTTTAGTAATTAAAATATACATCTTACCTTTATTTTTCCTTCCAGTCCTTCCACGGCGTTGTATCATCCTTATTTCTGATGGGACGGGTTCATAAAGGATTACAAGGTCCACTGCAGGTATATCTATACCTTCCTCGGCAACACTTGTAGAGATTAAAACATCATAAACACCCATTTTAAAAGCTTTGATTACTTCTTTCTGTTTTTTCTGGGTTAATCCTTTTTCACCTTCTTTTGAAGCCTGGCCGAAGAATTTTACTGCATTAATTCCTTCTTCCCCACATTTTTCATATATTCGATCTACTGTATCTCTAAACTGTGTGAAAACGATTATTTTAGAATCTTTGTTATTTTTAATCTCTTTTTTTAGAATATCTGCCAGTAATTGAAGTTTTGGGTGTTCAATTCCATTTTCATGCGCTTTCTTGGTGAGGCGAATTGCGTTTGAAAAATTTTCATCCATGAGAAGGCCTTTAGCAGCTTTTGTCCTTTTCTTTTTAAGCCTGTCAAAGTACTTGTCAAGTGTGTTTATTCCCTGAGTTTCCAGGAGTTCAGCGGCGTGCATTGCATTTATAACTGCAGTTAGTACTGAAACTGCATAATAACATTTTTTAGGTGGATTAGAACTCTGTGCAATCCTTTTCTGGGCAGCCCCTTTAGCTATTAAAACATCCTTTTTACCCATATTCACGGACTTTATAACGCCCATTTTCTTAAGCGTATTCAGTCTTGCCTTTAAGGTGGTGTCAATATATTTTTTTATTTCTTTGAGCTCTTCTGTAAGCTCAGTCTTTATCCATTTGACTTCAACTGGGTTAAAGTACGGTGCAACGTCTGGATCTTCTTCGCTTTTAATGATCACTTCATTTATAAAGAGATTTTCGCATACTTCATTAATTTTATCTTCAACAGACCCTGGAGAAGCTGTAAGTCCAAGCACCAATGGATGTTTGCTTTGCTGCAGGTATTTACCTGCTAAATAAACGTAAGAATAAGATCCAACTCCCCTGTGGCATTCATCAAATACGACCAGTGAAACGTTTTCCATGGAATATCTGGATGATATCAAGTCAGATTCTATAGTTTGGGGGGTTGCACATATGACTTGATGATCGTTCCATCTTTTAATTCTCTCTTCTGGCTTCACATCACCAGTTAAAGATGTTGCTGGAATATTTAAAAATTCCCTGAAGCTTTCCTCGTGCTGGACAACGAGGGGCTTGCTTGGGGCAAGAATAAGAACTTTTGAACCCTTAAAATTTTTGATCCGCTCTGCTCCAACTAAAACTGCTACTATTGTCTTTCCAAGTGCTGTAGGTGCTACTATCATTGTGTTTCCTTTTTTAAGCACGTCTGCAGCTAGAAGTTGTTGATAAAGTCGTGATTCTATTTTTTGATCTTTGATTAGGGGGTGTTCTATCCACTTTTGCATGTTTTTATATTGGGCATGCTCATATAAAAAGTTCAATTTTAAATTGGATATATGAGATTGAAATATTAATTTAATTCATTTAAATCCCGAAATTAGGATCTTGAGCAATTTAAATATATAATTAAGCTATTATGTCCTTTTAATACTTCAAAAAAGAAAACTTTTTACACCGAAAGTATGATTCATAATTAAATAAGATATAAATAATTCAAAGCGCTGTTACATTATCTAATTTACTTGGGGGAGTTTTATGGATATAGGGGATTATTATTCAAAATCGATTGAAAGTTTTAGGAGAAATTGGAAAATAACTGTACCTTCGATAGTAGCTTCAATATTAACTGTATTATTATTTACTGTGGGCTTTTTTGGGGTAATGGCAACTTTATCGCCTAATTTAAGCATTATGTGGAATTTCAAATTATCTATATTCTCTCAAATTAATTTAAATACCCTGCTTACAGCTGGCATGATTCTACTAATCATTGAAATATTGATATTTGTTATAAATGCATTTAGAACTGCTGCTACGGTTGGAATGGCTAAACAAATAATAATGGACAGCTCTGCAAGTCTTGATATTGCATGGAAAGATGGAATAAAATATTTCCCCAAAATATTCGTGGTTTCACTTATAAAGATGATTTTGATGGTTATAGTGGCTATACCTCTAATTTTAAGCTTTTATTTGCTTTTTAATAACATGATACTAGGCGGAATTTCACTGCTTTTAGCCGGTTCGCTGATATTCTTCACTGGTTATATCTTAATTTCATTGATATTCTTTGTATTTAACCAGTCAATAGTTGTAGGTCAAAAATCAGTTATAGGCTCAATTAAAGACAGCTACAATATATTCTGGAATAATAAACTCACCGTATTCCTTGTCGCGTTAATTAATGGTGTTATTTCACTGGTAATAGGTTTTATACTGGGAATTATTTTTACACCTTTAGCTGTGGTAGCTGGTCCGCTTGCAACCCAGATTTCAGGGCTTTTGGTAAGTATCATACTTGTCCCTTATTTTGCCCTGGTGATGACTTACATGTACATGGAATTAAAAATGGGTTTCCAGTGGATTAACGGTGATATAAAGGATCATATAGTGTCAACTGAAAAATAAGAAGTTTAAAAATGGTAAAAATGAGAAATAGATATAATTTGTTTATTTATCAACAATTAGGTTTTCAAAACCATTGAAAACAATATTGTTTATTTCTTAAATTAAATTTTGAAAATCGGCAAACATCATTATCTATTTTTCGACAATCATGTTCTCTAATTCATCGAAAACAACATCTAAGCCGCACATACTCGGCACGTAATTCGCTGCTTTAGCGGAATCTACTCCGATGACATCGAATCCAAGTTCTTCAATTGGTGCAACTACCATACATGTGTCGCATACCATTTTTCCGCCGGCTTTTTCAATCATGTCAGTGTAGCCCATCCTGTCGGCGGCTGCTTTAACTGAAATTGATGTGCAAACCCATAACTCGTTTTGAAGCTCTTTCCCAGCCACTTTCTCTGCAATAGTCTTAATTTCTTCGATGGATGCATGCGGACAGCCTAAACATATTAAATCTGGTTTTTTACTGCTTGTTGAAAGTTTTTCTTTTGCTTCGTTGATTTCTTGTCTGCCAATGCTGATTTTTTCCAGATCACTGTTTTCGAGTCCTTCAAGTGCAAACTTGTATTCTGGAGTTAAATTTTCAACATGGTAAAGTGCAACGGCGCCTGATGAAGCAAGTGCAGCACCTAAACTTTTCAAGTTATCTCTTTTTGAGCTGTTTTTAAATTTAAAATAAGGAACTCCATCACCTACAGCTTTCCCAATAATGTAACCAATAGCACCGTAATCTGTTCCCTTAATTTTAGTATCAAGTTCAACAATTAAATTAGCTTTCCTTTCTTCGTCGAGATGGTAACCATATTCTGGGGTTTTTCCACAGATTGCAGCCGAAAGTGCTCCGGGTCCGCCTTCCCTGTTTGTTTTAGCACCGATTACTGAGTTTACATATGCTACAGCAGATGATTCGGACCATGCGATGTGATCTCCGATCATAGGAACGTTTCCGACAAGATAAGGAGTACATGTGCATGTGGTGGTTATATCCATCTTCCTGTAGGCTTCAATTATCTTTAACTGCCATTTTGTAAATTCACCACTAAATCCAAGGTCTTTTCTATCGAGGTCGACACCAGCAGGGTTCAGGGTTGATGGGACTATGACTTTTGCGTCATGGGCCATGTCCTCTAAAAATTCTAAACCGGCGTCTCCAATTGTTTTATATGAAACTCCGGATATCTGTGCTGATGTTATGTTCACCAGTTTTTCAGCGTTGTATATATCACCTAAGGCGACTAATATTTCCATACTTTTTTGAACTGAAGACCCGTATTCGCCTTCGAGCATTTTTTCTTCTTGGGGTGTAAGGTACATAAAAATCACTAAAATTTTTAATTTATTAGCTTCCAGTTGAAGCTAAATTGGTGTATTTTTTATATTTAATATCTTCAAGATTTATTTTGAATTTATTTTTATATTCATTTTAATTTAATTTATATTTACCCGGATCAAAAATAGTAATTTATTTTGTATGTTTTATTGACAAACTGCTTGATAATGAATTTTAATGGATAAAATGTTGAAAGTACTTGGAATAAATCAATGGGATGTATTAAAGCAAATTAACAAAATAGAAAATGAGAATTTAAGTTAGAACTGATTTAAAATAAGAAAAAAATTCATTGACGGATCTGAGTCCCAACTATCTCATCAACGATATCAGTGAAATTATCCATATCTTTAAAAGGTACCACTGCACCTGCAGCGATATTATGGCCTCCGCCAGCTCCATTGAAGCTTTTAGCAGCTTCCCCAAGGGCATAACCTAGGTTCACGCCTTTTCTAATGAGGTCCATGCTGGTCCTCCCAGATATTTTTATGATATTGTCCATCTTTGATATGGCAATCACTGGCTTATTCGGGTTTAAAATTTCAAGTTCAAGTCCAATACTCGATATTGTACCCATTAAACTTTTCCGGGCTTTGTCTTCAGTGTAAATATATTGAATATTATCTAATTGAACTGATCCCTCTTTTTTAATCCAGTCTATGCCTTTAACCAGGTTGTCTCTGTATTTTTTAGCAAATGTTATACCTTCTTCAAGAGCATTCTCTCTTTCCCCAATGCAAATGCTCAGTCCGACACCGTACTTTTTATTTTTACCGCAGGCATCAAGGATCCTTGAATAATCTTCGATATTTCGTAAAGCGGGAGTTTCACGTGGTATGCTGTAAACTTTGTCAAATATTTTAGGGGTTATCTTGATGAGTTCTTCTTTTAACAGGTCCTTCTCTTCCTCTGCTAAATCATCAAACTTAATCCCGTAAGATAATCCTCTCTCTTCCAGGAATGCTTTAGTTCCTTCAGGATCTCCAGAAATACCCTTTAAAGCAGGGTTAAAAGTATATGAAAGCGCTTTATAAAGTGGTTCTTCCTTTTTATAGGTTATTTTAAGGTCTTCATGTTCTTCGATTACACCAGCATTTAGACCTTCATCAAGCATCATCTTGTTGACGCCTATGATCTCTTCACTGCACTGCATATCTCCGTAAGCACCGGCCAATGCAAGCCCTGTAAGCTCTACATTGTCCATTCCGCGGACGGTTAAATAAGAAACTCCTGAAGCACTTACGTCTCTTGTTCCGTCCATTCCAAAGAGATGGGGATTTACATGAATTAAATTTTCGTATTCCTTGTCTTGATCACCTAACACCTGATGATGGTCGGCAATTATGGAATCCGCTTTTAATTTACCTATAAGATCAGGGTATGCACTACCCATATCACAGAAAACGAATAGTTTGTACCGTTCGTTCCTTAATTTTCTTACAAACTCTTCTTTGAGTCTTGGAACTATTGTGACATGGAATTTACCGCCTTGTTTGGAAATTGCATTACACATTACTCCTGCAGCGGACAATCCATCAGAATCATTGTGTGAGATTACTCTCACAACATGATCCTTTTTAATGTGCTCCTTTAAAATGGAGCAGGCTTCTTCAGCTCTATTTAACAAGTAATGCTGCGCTTCTTGGGTCATATCTCCATCCTTCAGGGAGTACACCTTCGTTTGTGTAGTATCTGACTAATCTTCTTATTTTAGATTCGATAATCCTTAAACCTCTCCTTGTGTGGAGGTCTTTTGGATTTTCTTCAAGGTGTTCCCTTATGTTTACGGCTCTTCTTATGAGGTTCATGAGATCTTCAGGGTATTCAAGTCCCTGGCCGTGTTTTTCAAGGATTTTGGTTATTTTCTGTCCGGTTATGAGTTTAACATCGGGGATTCCGTACTGGTCTCTTAATATAATTCCGATTTTGCTTGTGGAGTTTCCTTCTTTTGTGAGTTTTAAGATTAACTCTTCTATTTCTTCGGTTGAGTATTCAACCCATTCAGGCTTAATTGCCATTAAAATCACCTCTAATTTTTAAGTTAAATTAGCTTAATTGAATTTTCAAATAGTCAGTCCTCTGCAGCATGTTCATTTAGCCATGATGCAAATTTTTCAAGTGACCTTCTCCTGTGAGAAAATTCATTTTTTTCATCTGTTGTAAGCTCTCCAAAGGTCTTATCATATCCTTCTGGAATAAAAAGCGGATCGTAAGCAAATCCATTATTGCCCCGCTCTTCGTATGCAATATGTCCTGGAACAGCGCCTAAAAAAACCTCGGGCTCGGTTTTGGGTGTGCAGTAGCCAATAACCGACCTGAATTCGGCGTATCTGTCTTTAACATCATTCATGAGCTTTAAAATGCCTTCATTACCAAGTGTTTCCTGCACGTAGGACGAATAAGTCCCTGGAAACCAGTTTAAGGCTTTTATAAAAAGACCAGCATCTTCTACTATTGCAGGTCCTTCTAGTTTGCTTGCAGCATACTCTGCACCAAATTTGGCCACATCAACCAGCTCTCCCTGCACTTCAGGGTAGCCTAGATCTGTATGTTCAAGCTCTATGCCAAAATTTTCAAAAATTCCTTTGGCTTCTTTAACTTTGTGTTTGTTACCAGTTATAAAGTTTATGACTTTGACCATTTTTTACCATTCCACCTGAAAACTGATCCTGTGAATGTTTTCTATTTCTTTGATAATTAAATTTAACAAATCAATATAAAATTCTAAAACCTGTTAGAAAGAAAGTCACAAAAGTTTGAATAAATCATTATTCTGGATTATAGCGTAAATTTTTCCTTTTCTTCTGCTTATCATACAGTTCAGTTTGCACCAGATTCGCAACTTTTTTATGGCTGCCACTGTAGGCATCCCAAACTGAAATACACCATTTATGGATCATTTCATCTCTTTCAGGGCCTCGTGGAGCATCAAGAACATCATAAACTGTAATATTCCCTCTGAATGTAGGTAAATCAAATTTTGGCCATTCTTTTCTATGCTTTGCCAGTTTAACATGTGCTATTTGCACTTCTCTTCCTGAAAAGTTTTTTTTCTACATGCAGATAAAGGCCAATAAGAGCAAAGGCAAGACCAATAGGTTTAGTATTTTCATCAGCGTATTGGGCTCCAAATGCATCAACAGCATGTTGATGAATGAACGAAGGATCGGGATGAGCTTGTGTGTAACAGGAAAGCTTGTAGAACATCTCCTGTTCAGTTTTCTCTGATTTCATAGTCGTATTCCGTTATCTGGTTATATTTTGCTATGTGAGTTTATAATTACTTTTGTTCTGTATTATTTACAGTGTACCTTCTCCTTCCCTCAATTTCATCAATTTTTTCAGCTATCTCTTCATAATCATCTGCAGTTTCATACCCTTTCAAGATTTCTGTAAAGCATAAATCCGCGATTTTGTAATGAATTCCACTAATAGCTTTTTTAAATACCAGGAGGTCAACACCTTTATCCTCAACTAAATCTGAATTTTTTCCAAGTCCAAAATCTATGAAAACCACATCATTATCTTCTAGAATTAAATTTGAAGTTGTAAGGTCCCCGTGAATTATGCCGCAGTTGTGCAGCTTTGCTATATTTTCACCTATTTTCCTTGAAATCACTTTTATTTCATCCAGGGAAGCATCTTCAAAAACATCTTTAATTATTTTCCCCTCGATTTTTTCTAAAACAAGGGCATGTTCTTTCCTATTTATGTCATAGATAAGTGGAGTTTTGACGTCGCACATTTTTGCTTCGCCTAAAAGTTTTGCCTCTTTCTTTGTCCTCTTTTTCCGCAGCCTGTGGTCAATTTCAGGAATTCTGTAACTTTTTGGGATCCTCTGTTTAACAAATGCTTCGTGATTCAGCCAGTTATCTGTGTAAATGTTTGCTTCTGCCCCTTTTTCTGCAATTTTTCCCGGTAAAACCAGATGTTTTTTTGATTTATGCATCCAGGGAACGTCAACCTGGTCTGTCCTGTACTTTTGGATCACAGTTGTATCCTCTATCTGCTGAGTTAACCCGTATTTATACATCAACTGCCCCATCCAGGCAATCATGGCCCCATTATCTCCACAGTACTTCATTGGCGGCATATAAAACTCTGCAAAATGTTCTTCAGCCATTATACTTACCATTTCGCGCAGCCTACTGTTTGCAGCAACCCCTCCGCACAGCAGAACTTCTCGTTTTTTGGTATGAGCTAAAGCTCGCTCTGTTACTTCAACAAGCATAGAAAAAGCAGTTTCCTGCAGACTGTAACATACATCACTTAAAGGTGATCCACCTTCGTATTTCCTTAAAGCGGCAGTTAAAAGTCCTGAAAATGAAAGATCCATTCCTTTAACAGCATAGGGAAGTTTAATGTATTCTTTTGCTTTACCTGCCAGTTTTTCAACCTCTGGCCCTCCAGGGTGTCCAAGGCCAACATCCCTTGCAAACTGGTCGAGGCAATTTCCTATAGCTATATCCAGGGTTTCTCCAAATACTCTGTATCTTTCAGACTCAAAAGCGATTACCTGAGTATTTCCTCCACTTACATAGAGCGAAACCGGATCTTCTGCTCCAGTTGTGAGTTTTCCAATTTCAACATGCCCTATACAATGGTTTACTCCAACTATGGGGACATTCAGCGAAAGTGCAAGAGATCTCGCAGCAGTTGCGGTGGTTCTAAGTCCGGGTCCAAGTCCTGGGCCTCGAGAAAAAGCAACTAAATCTATATCATCTATATTTAGTTTTGATTCTTTAAGAGCGTCTTTTATTAAAGGAACAATGGCAGCAGCATGATGTTCTGCAGCTTCACGCGGGTGAATACCTCCACTTTCTGGAATTAGGGGATTTCCACATGATGCTAAGATCCCACCGTCGCTGTCAACGATCCCAACCCCTGTCTTTTCTGCAGTTCCTTCTATTCCTATACAAATCAATTATATCACGTCAATAAGTTTAATAAATCTATAAATAGTTATATTTGGCTTTAAAGAGTTAGCCATTTGTTTACCAATAAATAATTACACTTTTTATGTATATCTAACGCTCATGTCATGATCATGTGCACACTTCATGCTTTATGTTAAATTATAATATCAATTAATTATATGAAACTATATTTAGAAGTGTAATTAACCATATAACTCATAAAAATTCAAAGTAACATCGGCACAACCATTTAGACATGAGCGTATCTAAACTAGTATTGGACGTGTAATTAAATAATTTTTTAGTTTTTGTTAAATATCTACTTCAGGGATATGTTGACTAAATTACCTATAATTTTGTATATATAGCATCAATCATGTTATTTAATATATATTTTTAGTTAAATTTGATTTAAAGAGTATATGCTCTTTTATTTAAGATTAAAATGTATTTAAATAATTATAATTTTTTTGGTTACACTTGAAATGGATGTCTTTCGACTGAGTTTATATGAATATGCAACAGTTTTAATTATCTAAGTCTTAAATATCCTGTTTATGTCCTTTAATTAGAATGTATTTAAGTTTAAAATATTTTATATGACTTAATTTTTGATATATCTTAAAAATAAGTTTATATTTTGCTTGAATCAAGCTGTATATCATTTCTGTGAAATCATGCAAATTATATTATATTGAATTTAACAAATAGAATGCAAATGAGTGCAAGGGTTAGGTGAATATCAATGAAAACTTTATCAAATAATGCAATTTCAGATGACAGTACCCTTAATAAAAATATAAAATGCTACGGATCATCAGAAATTCTAAGTGAACTAAAGGGAAAAGATACTTTATTTTTATGTGTAATAGCAACTACAAAGACTTCCAATATTCCTGGAATAACTGGAGCAGGTGCCACACCGGAACTTACTGAATATACTCCTGCTGCAGATCTGGAACTTGTAATATACGGCGAACCAAAATGCCTGCCAGAGATCCCGCAAACAGTGACTGGAGACGCGGTTGCTCCAACTCCTGCAGTGATAACAAAAGCGTCTCTTGAACTTGCTGATATCCCTATAATAGTGGCTGATGCTGGAACTGGGATAAAACCTGATATTCCTTACATTAAACTGGGTAATAGGCCGGGTGAAGATGTAAGAACTGGAAATGCTGTGCCGAATGCAAGAGAAATATTTGAAAAAGGGGTTTTACTTGGAAAAACATTATCAAAATTAACAGATCACCTTGTAATTGGGGAAAGTACCCCTGCAGGCACAACTACTGCTTTAGGAGTTTTAACCGCATTAGGATACGATGCAAAGCAGAAAGTAAGTGGGAGCATGCCTGAAAATCCTCATAATTTAAAATATGAAGCAGTAATGGAAGGCCTTAAAGCTGCAGGGTATGGGGAAGGAGAAGTTGTGGAAGATGCACTGAAGGCTGTTGAAATCGTTGGAGATCCAACTATTCCTGCTGTAGCGGGGATTGTAATGGGTTCTTCTATACCAGTTGTACTTGCTGGAGGTACGCAGATGACTGCAGTGTGTTCTGTTATTAAAGGCATTGATCCTGGGTTTGATTTCTCTAAGCTGTGTATTGCAACAACTATTTTTGTTGCAGAAGATGAAACAGCAGATATTAATCAGCTAACACGTCAGGTTGCCGATATTAATATTTTTGCAGTTGACCCTGAATTTGAGAAATCTTCTGTTGCAGGGCTTAAAAACTATTTGGATGGCTCTGTAAAAGAGGGTGTAGGTGCAGGCGGGGTGATGATGGCTGCATTACTTAAAGATGTCTCTATTGATAATATACGATTGAAAATCGAAGATTTATGTGATAAGATCTTTTAGAAAGTTGAATGGTTTTGTGAAAGGGTAAAATTCAGTATATGTTTGCAATCAAATGAAAATACTCATTTAAACTTTAAAATAGATTGAGCCATGAAAAAACATGAAAATTTAAATAAAAGGGTTATAAAATGTTTGAAACATGTTGTACCGTCTAAATACTCTTTTTTAATTTTTATTTTATTTTATGTATCTGGTCTAGTATTTGCAATTTTAAAACCGCAGTATGCGGCATCTTATTTTTATTATGGGTTCTTCCTTGGTAATATGGATGTTAGTATTCAGCTGCCAGATATTATTTCATTAAATTATCTCCAGAACCATTTTATTTATTATTTAGGTCAATATTCATTTGGTATTTTTTTAAATAATATTACACTGATGGTTTTATGTATCTTCACAGGTATTGCTATTGTCCCTGTTATGTTAACCGGTTTATTCGCGTTTTCAGGGTCTCTTACAGGCATGCTTGTAATAAAATTTGGAATTTTTAAGGCTGTTTTGATACTTTTAGGATCTTTTCACCTGCCGCTGGAGATTTTAGCTGCTCTTTTATCAATAGACGCATTTTTAAAATTTTATGGATCTTTTGCAAACATGGTATTGAAACATGATACTGGCGCATTTAAAATGAGCATTAAAAATGAATTTTTGCCGTTGATTTTAAAAATTATTGTAATTCTAGCTGTTGCTGCTATTTTAGAGGTCTTTTGGAGTACCTGGTGGGTATATATACTTACCAATCATTATATTTCGTGGTATGATTTTTATTTTGGCGTCCGCTCTGTTTTTGTATACTAATTTTTCAGATAATAGAAAGCTTTAAATATCATTTATGTTAGAATTACATAACATGATGTTATAAATTTATAACTTTATGTTGGAAATAGATAACTCGAAGATTGGACAAATAGGAAAGTGATGAGATGGAAACAGAATTCAATTATTACTGGGGCTCATTGGGAATTTTAGGCTTAATGGGCTATGTACTGGAAAATCCGATATATTATGTCTTTTTTGGGTTCTTCTTGCTTTTTTTTGTACCTGTTATCAATAGGTTCAGAAATGTAGAAAGTGAAAAAGACAGTAAAAGTAAATTTAGCAATTATGACATGTATAATGTAAGTATATGGTTTGGATCAGCAGCTTTAATGGTTTCTGGACTTATAATGGTAGTTACAAAGACTATGAGCGACTTGCTGTCAGTTCTCCTTCTTTTAGGTATAATGGGCTTGATGACTAATTTCTTTACATATGTGGGGATGGATAAAAAAGCTCGAGATGAGCGTTTAAGGAAAATAGGGACATTTGCAGCAACTTATTCATGGTATATAACTTTAATATTTGTTACTTTCCTTGTATTAAATATGTACTGGGGGCAAAATATACACAACCCAATTGAATTAATGGGAGTGACTATTTTTGTCATGGTATCCACTATGCTTATAGCTAATACAGTTTTAAGCCGTAGGGGCGACATAGAATAAGTGGGATCATATGAAAACGAGAATAAAAGAATTCAGGGCTAAATACAATTTGACTCAGGCTGAACTTGCTGAAAAGGTCGGTGTCAGGAGAGAAACTATTGTATTTCTTGAAAAGGGCAAATATAATCCTTCGCTTAAGTTAGCCCATGATATTGCTGTAATTTTAGAAACTAGTATTGATGAACTGTTTATTTTTGAGGAATAACAGTTCGAAAAATTAATTTTTTAAAAAAATAGAAAAGTAGTTTTTATAAGTGGTAGATATAGCCTAAAATCATGGCTAAAGGCCCTATTATCCAGCAGTAGTAAGCAAATGGAAGTAAATTCCTTTCTTTTATTAATTTTAACATAAATCTCACTGCAAGGTAACCGCTTATAATGGCAGCTATAAAACCTGCTATGGCAGCTACACTACCGATATCCATCATAGAACCGATGTCCTTTGCCTGTACGAGGGCAGCACCAAGTATGGCTGGTATGGACAGTAAAAAGCTGTAACGTGCCGCTAACTCTTTATCTACTCCTAAAAATAGTCCCGCTGAAATTGTGGCTCCAGAACGAGATATTCCCGGGGCTATAGCACATGCCTGGGCGATACCAATCATTATGGAGTTTTTGAGGGTCATGTTTTTTAAACTTTTTTTGTCTTCGATTTTTCGAGACATCATCTCTGATCCCCAGAGTAAAAAACCGGTTATAATCAAAAAGAACCCTACTATAATCACGTTATTGAATAAACTTTCAAAGGTTGACTTAAATAGAACTCCTGCTAATCCTGCAGGTATTGTACCAATGATCACGAACCATGCCAGTTTTTTGAACTGGTCTTCTTGCAGGCCTTTGCGGAACTGGCCTCTAAATATATCTAATAAGCTGGAGAAGAATGACTTTAACATATTTATTATATCATTCCAGAAATAGGCCACTACAGCTACTAATGTTCCAATATGTAACAGAGTATCATAGGCTAAGCTTGAAGTAGTCCCAATGATGTAAGGAACAAATACCAGGTGAGCCGAGCTGCTTACAGGCAGGAATTCGGTTAGTCCCTGAACAATTCCTAGAATTAATGCTTGAATTATATCCATTTTATCACCAAAATATTATATTTAATAGAAATTGAGTTAAAATTATTATTAATTTGAAATGCATTTTAACTCGTGTACGTTTATAATAAGAACTTAATATACATTATCATCATAAAATTAGTAGATAATTTTAACCGAAACATGGTTTTGGGGATTATCGTACCTTTATATAGTATTAAATGAATTTAATAGTGATTTTATGAAGAAATGGATTTTTATATTAACTGTCTTGGCTTTGATTATCTCAGTCTCGGGATGTACAACAAGTCAACCTGCACCGGCTAATAAAACTTATTCTGCAAATGGTTTATCATTCATTTATCCTGGAACTTGGAGTGAACTAGATAAAACAGCTTATAAAAGTGTTTTAGATGATAAAGGTGAACTATTAGCAGTTGTAGGTGATGGATCTACAATTTTTGGGGTTGCCAGGCTTAACAAGATTAAAAATCAGACAGATGTCACATTGAACAGTTTAGTAATATATTATAATGTTACGCTAAACGCTAACGGTACAAAATATGTATCAGAAGGTTCTGTAACTGTTGATGGAGTTAAAGGATATGAATTAACTGTAAAAGCATCAGAAAATTATTTATCTGGAGTTTTGTTCATTAAAAATCGTACAGCTTATCTGGCTGTTTTTGAATCCTCTGATAATAATCAAAAAACGCTTAATCAGATATTGAATAGCTTTAAAATACCTTAAATTTTATTTTTTTAACATATTATATTCTAGTTGTCCTTTATATAAAAATTCATGCATTTAAGAAAGAAATTTTAATAGAATGTATGTATAAGTTTTAAGATTTAAGTTTTAACTTAGAAGTTATAACTTCTTACTGATCAACTTCTAACAACATTTTTATTATAAATTTTAACTTATAACTTCTCACAGACTAACTTCTAACTATTTTTTCTTATAACGTGGAACTTATAAGTTTTAACTGACCAACTTCTACTTCTTTTTGATTATAACTTTTAACTTATAACTTCCTACAGACTAACTTATGACAACATTTTAAAACTTATAATTGAATTATCATACTTTTTATAACGATAGATTTAAAAATTAGAATTTAACATTGAATATGATTAATAATGCTAGCACTAGCATTATTATTAACTGTCCTACGTTTCTTATTAAAAAAGAATAATCAAGATTACTTTTAGATTTTTGGTATAGTATACCAAATTTGTTACCACAATTAGGACATTTATACGCTGTTCCGAAAAGATTGGGATATTTCTGTTTTAATAATTTATCTTTGAAGCCACAAATTGGACATTCATCCTTTAAAAAATATTCATATTGACATTGTGGGCAAAATAACCAACCTTCATCTGAAGAACCTATTCTACCTTCAAAACCACATCTTAAGCGTATATATGCTTTGTTTAAAGGAATGTAATCATAAAAATGCAATTTCCCTCCACACTCACACCTATCTGAATATTCATCGGGTGTTTCCCAGTCTTCTATTCTGTAGTATTCTCTACATTTTTCGCATACAAGATATGGCATGGAAGTACCTCTTTAATTAGATATTATTTTTAAATAATAAAGTTTTTATTTAAGTCTAGTAATTGAATTGGGGAGTCATGCTGATATGAATGATTGTTGGATCAGTTATAACTTATAACAAATAACTTATAATTTATGACTTTTAATTAAAAAACAGTTAAAAACGCTTAAAATCACTAAATTGACAAAAATATGGCGTATAAGTCTTCAGATTTATGTTATAACTTATATCTTCAAACTTGTAACTTATAGAAACTAAAATTGAAAAGTTAAAAAAAAATTTAAAAAGAGTAAGTAAGTTTATGGTTAATAGTTAATCCCCAAACTTACTCTATAAAGGTCAGCCAGCCGTGTTCATCTTCCTCAACACCTCCGACGATGTTGAAGAACTTTGTCTGTAATTTTTCTGTAATTTCCCCTCTTTTTCCATTTCCTATTTTTATCCCGTCAACAGATCTAACTGGAGTAACTTCAGCGGCTGTACCTGTCATGAAAATTTCATCTGCCAGGTAGAGCATTTCCCTTGGAATTGCTTCTTCATTTACTTTAATTCCCATATCTTGAGCTAATTTAGCTATAGAGTCCCTTGTGATTCCAGAAAGCAGAGATAAAGAAGCGTGTGGAGTGTACAGTTCACCGTCTTTAACTAAAAATATATTTTCACCGCTTCCTTCACTAACTGTTCCATGGTAATCGAGCATTATTGCCTCGTCGAAGCCGTTGCTTACAGATTCCATCTTTGCCAGTTGAGAATTCATGTAGTTGGCCCCTGCCTTTGCCATATTAGGGAGTGTGTTTGGCGCCATTCGCCTCCATGTTGAGACACCTATATCTACACCATTTTCAATGGCATCATCACCAAGATATTTTCCCCATTCCCATGCTGCAATTACAGTATCCATAGGGCAGTTCAAGGGGTAAACACCTAATTCCCTGTATCCTCTAAATGCAATAGGCCTTATATAACAATCTTTTAAGTTATTAACCTTTACAGTCTCGATTATAGCATCGCAAATTTCATCTACGGTGTATGGAATTTCCATCCTGTAGATCTTTCCAGAATTAAACAACCTTTCAACATGCTCCCGCAAACGCAATATAGCGGAGCCTTTTTTTGTGTTATAACATCTTATGCCCTCAAATACGCTTGAACCGTAGTGAACAACGTGAGATAGAACATGTATATTTGCGTCTTTCCAGTTAACGAATTCACCGTTAAACCATATTTTTCCAGTTTCATCAAAAGCCATTCTTATCCCTCTTTTAAACTTTGATTAATTTTAAGAAATCAATGTATTACGCCTAAATCATATTCCGGCTATTAGATTTGATTTATTTTTCTATGCAATATTTATCTATTGTATATAATAAAATGTAGGAATATAAAAATCAGTTGATAATTTGAATTAATTTAGGAAAAGTTTATATAGGAACAAAGCTTAAATTTCATTTTCCGAAGTTTATTTCTCAACGCTTTTTTGGAAAAAGTTTATATACATTACTTGACAATAGTCAAAAATACGCATAAAGGGCCGGTGGTCTAGGGGTATGATACCTCGCTTACAACGAGGTGATCACGAGTTCGAATCTCGTCCGGCCCATTAGAATAACTAACTATTTTTTTCTAGCATTAATTAATCAAAATTCAAGTTTTAGTATGTTAACTATTTATTCTACTTTTCAATCAGTATTTAAAAAAGTCAGTGATTTTTAAAATTTAAAATAACAAAATGAGTACTTCATCTATTAAATAAGATTAAAATAGAATTTTAGAAAATTTTCCTATTTTTAAAGATTTTAGAAATTATTAGTTAAGTTATAACTCTTAAAAATCTTCGATTTTTAATGTAGAAAAAGCAAAGCAATCGAAAATCTTCGATTTTCGATGCGTCAAAAACAAAGTTTTTGACAGCTTTTTCTAACTCCCAAAAAAGTTGAACTTACAAAAATATATGATATTTGAAAGTTTTTGAGGATTTAGCACGTTAATTCATGTTAAGAATATCAGTGCTATGTATATAATCAGAGTCACGAAAAATACTGTACTTCCCCTTATTAAAGTTACAGTTATATCTCTTTCTACAGCCATTACTATTCCATAAGACAGCACAGCTGCAATAAAAATTCTTAAAATCCCTAAAAGTGCCTTATTTATATGTATAAGATAAGGTATAAGTGTTGAAACAGCTAATACAATTATAATAAGCGCTATTGGATTACTTAATAAAGTTTTACCCCATTTTTTTAAGTTATCGGACGCGTCGCTATTGGATATATTCCTTTTCTTCCCGGTCAGCGAACCTCTTTTACCTCTACTTAGGAAGGAACTACCTGCAGAATCAGAAGGAAGTACATAGGTTTCTTCCTCATCACCTTCTTCTTCCTCATCATAGTTTTGATAAGTTTCTACATTCTTCTTAGAAAGTGATTTAGCGATGTTCATCAATTCATCTTTATCTATGAGTGCAATATTTCTACCATTTGCATAACTCAGGGCATTATCTGAAAAAGTTGAGGTTGTTATAACTATTACCTTGGATGCCTGGAGGGTTTTTGCTACCATTTCCATTTCTTTAAGTACATCTAAACCTACTTTCCACCTTTCTTCATAGTTTTTACATGCCACTATTACGCTAATATCTCCTAAAACAGTAGGTAAAACTCCATATATATCTACAAGGTGTTTTGATGTCTTAAAGTACTTATGAACCTTAAATCCAGATTTTTCCATGATTTTAGCTACAAAATCGACCAATCTATTTTTTTCCAACTTCCTCACCCTTGAATTGGAGATATTCAATTATATTAGATGTATCACTGTTTTATAAATGATTTATATTTCCGTATTTTCATTATTTAATATGTAGTATTTACTTTTAACTGATGACATAAATAATATTTATTTTTATTAACTTCCAGTAACCTTTTTGAATGTTGAAATATAGATATGTGCATCATGCGAATTTTGATAACTAATGATGACGGGGTTAACTCATCAGGGATTGTAGCAGCAAAAGATGCTGTTAGTGAACTGGGGGATATCTACGTCGTTGCACCAGCAACTCAGCAAAGCGGAATAGGACATGCACTCACACTTTTTGAACCAATGAGAGTTAGTTCATCTAATTTAAGGGATGGAAGCGAGGCTTATTCAGTTTCAGGAACACCAACAGATGCTTTAATACTTGGAATGTATGAAATAATGGATGAAAAACCAGATTTAGTTATTTCGGGTATTAATATTGGCGAAAATCTAGGTATGGCAGAACTTACAACTTCAGGTACCATAGGCGCGGCAATGGAAGCCGCTGCTCATGAAATACCGGCTATAGCTGCTTCTATACAGGTTACAAGAGATGATATTAAATTTCACGACGGCCATGTAGACATTGATTTTAGCTTCGCTCAGAAAGTTATAGAAAGACTTTCTAAGATGATCATCAAAAAAGGCCTTCCTGAAGGAATTGATCTTTTAAATTTAAACATACCTTCACACCCAGAAAGCCATAAAATTAAATTAACGCGGCTTGGAAAGAGAATGTATTCCATCCATATTCAAAAAAGACTTGATCCAAGGGGAAGAGAATATTACTGGATCGCAGGGGATCCTGTAGGAGTAGATGAAGAGGGCACTGATGTACATGTACTCAGGTATGATAAATGTCCTACTATAACACCTGTATCACTTGATTCTACCTCTGATCTTCATTTAATGAAAGATTGGCTCGAATAAATAAAATTTTTTTATTTATTAAATAGTCTATCGTGATCTGATGGAAATATTAGATATAAACGGAAAACAAATCCAGAGGAATCTGCAGGTTAAGTATATACGGACGCATACAACTGGAAATGTAACCGATATTCTAGTTAAAAATGATACTGTATGGATTAAGCTTGATTCCAGCGGTCTTTATTATAGGGTTGATTATATTGAGGTCATAGAGAATAATAAAGCCTATATGGAGCTGGATAAAAAGAAAAATAGATTAAAGCCTGACAAATTTAACGTTGCAAATCCTGCTGTGATTTCTGATCATGCAGACGGCCCGGGTTACGGCGGGGGTTGATTTTTTTTTAAACCAGTAAATTTCTTTTGAATTTAGTAAATTAATTTAAATATCTATTTTTTGTTTATATTCTATCAGATGCTGCTGTTTGTTTTTACGGAGCAATATTGCTCTAAAAGAGCAATTAGAACTTTTAAATCAATCTTAATATAGTTAGTTTTATATATTAGGATATTTATTAACTGATTATCAAGTTTCAATTCCTAAATTATTAAATATATCATTTAATCTTCTATTATAGATCATTAGAAACATTAGAGATGCAATTTTGGGTGAATTACTGGCTGCAGAATATACTATAGGTTGGGAGAATTTTGATAATATTTAATATTAAAAAAGGCCATCTTAAATAAGGAGTAATCAACATGTCCAGGATAACATTTTTAGATAACGCATCGGGAAGTAAAAACAATTGGTGGAGATACATTTTAACCGTTATTTTAACATGGCCAGTGCCTATGGCAGTGACAGCAGTGATTTTTATCCCTGTCTTCATAATTTTTGGATTAATAGCTATAGCAACCAATACTCCAGACATGTCTTATACAATAGCTTCAAATCCTTTATTTGAGCTTGTACTAACTGGTATATCTGCTGCAATTTCGATTTTACTCCTTTATTTATGCATAGAATTTATCCATAAAAGGAAGTTCATATCTATAATTAACACGGTCTCTAAAGTAGATTGGGTAAGAATATTAAAAGGTGCGGGAATATGGTTTGCTATTTTAACAGTCGGGTCATTAATTGAGTTAATGATTGATCCCGGCAGTGTTAAAGTAACTTTTAATCCAAGTACATTTATTTTTCTCCTGCTTTTGAGCTTACTGGTATTCCCACTTCAAGCGTCCTTTGAAGAGCTGTTTTTTAGAGGATATCTTATGCAGGCAGTAGGGGTACTCACAAAAAAGCCCATAATCCCTTTAATGGTTACTTCTGTCATTTTTGCAGCCCTTCACTTCTGGAACGGTACAGATATGATTATGAGTGTAGATATAGTGCTCCAGGTATTTATTATTGGAATAACACTTGGTATAATAACTTTAGGAGAAAACAGGCTGGAAACTGCGATGGGAGTACACATTGCAAATAATATCTTTGTTTCTGTAGTAGTTAATAGTGCCAGCGGCGGATTTGAAGGTCTTCCATCTATATTAACCTCATATGGTACCCCTAATCCTGTAACAGATGTTCCAATATTTGTTTTATATGCTTTGGTATTGATAGGGGTTGTTTTCTGGAATAAAAAAGATATGTTGCTCAATATTTTCAGGGATACAGTGGATGTGGAACTGGATAAAATTGAAGCTAAAAAGATTTAATTAACAAAATAAAGGGTTATAACGCATTATATTCAATCCATATTAAATTGAATCTTATTAATTCATGCTAAAATAGTTAATATTATATGTTAAAAGATTAATATAAGAATTAGTATTTGTTAAGCATTAATTATGAAAATATTTATTATCATTGATTATTTGGAGTAAAAATTAAAGGAAAGGGTTAATTATGAGGTTTCATCCAGTTATTTCAATAGCATTTGGAGTAATTACGACTTTTGTTTTTTCTGCTATTGTATGGTTCCTATTTTTCTATGGTGTTCCAAATTTTGGTAGTGTGTCTTCCTGGTTTATTCCATTTTTTACATTTGGTTTACTGCTTGGGGGATTTATAGCTACTAACTTTGCTAAAGAAATGAAAATAAGATATGGTGTAATATGAAGGATTAGTTGTGGGAGCTTTAATTTCTATCCCGGGATTAGTTAGTCAAATAGGCTTTGTATTGTTTGCGTTAGTGCTTTTTGCATTGATAAGTGGTGTTGGCGGATATATAGCTAAATCCTGGGGAGAACCAATTCAAAAAACATTATCACTATTTAAAAGTTTAAGAAAGACTTAACGAGTTAACAGTATGAGTTCAATATTTGAAGTTATTGAATAGCTAAATAAAAAAATCAGAGAGTAAATCATGATACAAACCGTAACCGTTACCACAACTACAGTTACAACAGAACAGGTAGCTGGGTTCTTTGTAGGCCTAATTATTGTTTTATTGATAGTTGTATGGCTAGTTATTAGACATAAAAAGAAATCAGGAATGTGAAATGGGTGGAATGTTAAAAAATTAAAATTTAAAATCTTATTAAATGAGCTTAATGGAGTTTTTAGAGGAACTAAATTATATATGAGTTAATTCTCTGAAAAATTTTATTTCTTCTCTGCTGATTCCCCTTAACATAAAGATAATTGTTATATAAACAGCTGAACATAGGATGATAGTTGCTAAAATCCCAATAGCAGATACCGGGTTTATAACTAAAATAACGGTTGACATCACTATAGATGCTATAAGACTTTTAAGCAGGAATTTAAAGTCAAATTCTATTTTAATGTATTTTTGAGAATAGATTAAAGTGACTACTAAGGTAAACAGGTATGCTGTGAGTGTTGCGATTGCTGCGGCAATTATACCAAAAATGGGTATGAATATAATATTTAGAATTACATTAATGGCAGCAGCAGCCATCCACTGTGAACCCATAATTTTTGTTTTCTTTTCCAATATCAGAATTTGGACAATTATCCCATATAATCCCACTAAAAGCGCTCCTAATGCAACAAAAGGGGTAATAAAATAACCATTCTGTGCAAGTTCTGGTTTATGTGTTATTACAAGGAGTAATGGTTTTGATAGAAAGGATAATCCAAAGACTGCAGGTATCGCTAGCAGCATGAAATATTTAATAGAATAGTCTAAATGTTTTTTAACTTCTCCTATTTCATTTTGATCATAATACTTCGACAGTAAAGCTGGTAAAATAAAACTAAACGGTGCTGCAAACATCGTTATTATAATACCCAGAGTGTATGCGGGCGTATAATAACCAACAAATGTTGTTCCCAGTATAAACAGGATTAGAT
Organism: Methanobacterium bryantii; assembly: GCF_002287175.1. Lineage (NCBI taxonomy): Archaea > Methanobacteriati > Methanobacteriota > Methanobacteria > Methanobacteriales > Methanobacteriaceae > Methanobacterium > Methanobacterium bryantii. Next base: position 86,955 of record NZ_LMVM01000012.1, read on the forward strand.
AACGGTCACTTGCATCTACTATCCAGCTGGATAAATTACCTGGAATTGTGGGCATACCAAATGATAAATATTTAGGTATGCTTTTAAATTTAGGGAATTTAAATCCAATTTGACGAAGAACTAACCACATTGAAGCTAAAGCTACAATAAACTGTGCTATGAAATATCCAAATATCGCTCCTTCTATTTTATAACCTGATTCTAAAAGGAATACTACTATGGCTACCATGAGATATGTCTGTATCAGTGAAAGTAGTGAGACTATTTTCATCTGCTGGAATGTTCTAAAGAAACTAGAGAAAGAAATGTATATTATACTTGCTAAACTAGTCAAGGCTAATAAGGCGGATATTGTTGTATTGCCCTTAAAAAGGATTAATGCTACCTGTTTTGATAATAAAAAAAGTATTATTGAGGTAATTAGACCTACAAATAGTAATAAAAATGTAATAGAATAAAATTCTTCTTTTATATTCTCTGTTTCAGTTTTAATAGCTAAAAATCTAACCATTGAATATGGAAGGCCTAGTGTTACAATTAATGGTATAATTCCAACAGTTACAATAAATATGGTCCATATTGCATAATCTTGAGTTGTTAAATTTTGGGTTAAAAATGGCAGTAAAATAAGTGAACTTAAACTTACAAGTATATTTGTCACGCCAAATAAACCAATTCGTTGTACAAAGAGTTTATATTCGCTCAAAAGCTCACCATTATTGGATTATTAATAATGCTACAATTAAGTCTTGTATTTGCTAAATGATAATTAACCAACTTAATTAGCTAGGATGTTTGAGGTTAATAATAGAATAAAGTAACATATTAAGATTACTAAAATACACATTTCTACTTTCTATTCAAATAAACCATTATTGTCTAGCTATAAACTGGATTTAAAATTTAAAAACAATCTAAAATCTCCACAAAAATTTAAATTTTAAAGAGCGTAATCATATATGCCTCTATTAATAATAAACAAACTAAAAAAAATTAAAAATGAAAATAATAGGGTAAATACGTATTAAACATTAATTTTTTTATTTAACAACAGGAATACCTAAAATATCCTTTTCTCCTTCAAAAACATCTCTAGCGATCTGGGCGCTTCCAACAGAACCTGATCTTTCTCCAATTCTAACAACAGGTGCAATACATTCTACTTGTTTTTTGAGGGCACCAAATATATCGATTGGTTCCTGCATAGATCCGGTGGAGCCAGTTAATATAATTCCATCGATTTTTTCTGTTATTCCTGCAAGTCCATAGATCTCCATCACGATTGTCATAACCATGGTATCTACGGCAATTTTTGCCTTTTTATCGCCATTTAAATAATTTTTAATGATTTCATCTTTCATATGGCTTACTTTTCCATATACATCAGCTATTTTTACAGCTCCTGCACGTGAAAAGCATTCATTGGCAGTTCTAACGCCGTCATCGATATCCCTAATCATTTTAAGGTCAAGCGGGCCGTGAATAGTTCCCATAGCACCAATACATGCATCCATAGCTCCTTTAATTATTCCATGTTCAATCAGCATTGTTACAGTATTAGAACTGATATCTGAAACTATCATATTCTTAAATCCTGTTTCCAGGAACGCGTTATAACATATGCTGACTTTTTCAGAGCTGGCATGATGAGAATAAGCGGCTTTAAAACGTTCATCAAGGCACGTGGTTTCATCGTGAATTCCAGGTATTACAACTGTTGGAATCCCTGAATTTTCGATTTCATCATAAACTGCTGTTCCACCGCCTGTTACTTTTCCAGCACCTTCCATTGATTTAATTCCTCTGTTTTTCACTTTTTCTATGGGGGTTACGGCTTTTAGGGCATCTCCCATAGCATAGGTTATTGCCATGAGGTCAATTGAGTTTAAATCAACTCTTTTTGAAAGTTCTTTTAATGCAGAGACTTTTCCAGCAGATAAGTCTTCCCGCAGGATTTTAAAATGAGTAGTTTCATCATCGAGAATTGTAAAAGAGACTCCTGTAGTCCCATGATCCATTCCAACAAATACCATGGATTCACCTTTATGCAATTATAAAATATTAAATAATTTCGAACTTAAAATTTAAAAACAAAAAAAGGGGATTATTTTTGTAATCCGCAAAGTTTCCTGAGTTTTGTACCTACTTTTTCAATTTGAAGGTCATCTTCCATTGCCCTCATTCTCTTGAGCATAGGAGCTCCGGCCTGGTTTTCAAGGGCAAATTCCCTGGTAAATTTACCAGTCTGGATTTCTTTGAGAATTTCTTTCATAGCAGCCCTTGATTCGTCGGTTATAACTCTGTCTCTTCTTGTAAGTCCTCCGTATTCTGCGGTGTTACTTACATCATGCCACATTCCACCAAAACCTTGTTTGTATATGAGGTCTACTATGAGTTTTAATTCGTGGCATGTTTCGAAGTATGCAATTTCTGGCTGGTATCCAGCGTCTACAAGTGTTTGGAAACCTGCTTTTATTAATTCAGTTGCTCCTCCACAGAGTACTGCCTGTTCACCGAATAAATCAGTTTCTGTTTCTTCTTTGAAAGTTGTTTCAAGTACTCCTGCCCTTGTAAGTCCAGATCCTTTGGCCATTGCAAGTGCGATTTCTTTTGCATTTCCTGTGTAGTCCTGTTCGACTGCTACAAGTCCTGGAACTCCAAATCCTTCTTCATATTCTCTTCTAACAGTTGCACCAGGTGCTTTTGGGGCTACCATTGTAACGTTTACATTTTTAGGTGCTTTTATGTAATTGTAGTGTATATTGTATCCATGTGAGAATGAAATGGTGTTACCTTCTTCTAACCCTTCTGCAATTGCTGCTTCATAAACTGCTTCCTGAATTTCATCAGGGATTAATATGTGAATTACGTCTGCTTTTAATGCTGCTTCTTCTATGGTTAATACAGTTAGACCATCAGTTTTTGCTTTTTCCCATGATGCTCCACCTTTTCTAAGTCCGACAACAACGTCTAACCCACTTTCGGACATGTTTAATGCTTGTGCCCTTCCCTGACTACCATAACCTATAACTGCTATAGTTTTATCTTTTAAAACGTCTAAATCTACGTCTTTTTCGTAATGTATATTCATTTAGTGCCTCCGATGACTTTTATAAATAAAACAAAATTTACCAGTAAATGAGGTAAAAATTAATGCCACTACAATATTTGAACCGTGGATTTATAAATTTTATCATGGCCTATTTTACCCTTTAAAATTAAACGCTGAAATTAGAGGCTGCGTATTAAAATAATAATTCCAAGGAAAATTAAGACAAATGGCAAAATTATATGCCCGTATTTTTTAATTTTATCCCCTAAAATACTGTTTTCTACCAAATTAAAGCTGATATAACACCATACTGAAATCATTACTAGAAATACTGATATTACAACAAGTATCTGCTGGAGGCCTATACTTACAAATAAGGGGATATAAACTCCAATATTATCCCCACCGTTTGTAAATGAAACAAGTGCCACTAAAGATGATTTTGAATTTCTAAATCTTGAAAAAAGCCCTTTATTTTCTTCATTTGTATTATGATTTGCAGAAATGTCATTGTTACTTTTTAAATCCTTTAAATTTTTGAGCCCAATAAGTATGGGTAGTATACCCAGTAACCCGATCCAGTTAGCTGGAATAACTAGCTTTAAAAAGTAGCTTAATGCACTTATTGCCATTAAAGCCATAACTCCAATATACTGGCCTAAAACAATCTGTCTAGCTGTAAACTCTTTATTTGAAAAGAATATCATTAAAACAAAAAGATCATCAAGATTAGTTGCTATAAACATTGCAACGGCTGTAAAAATTAGAAAAATGAGTTCTATCATGATTACAGATTAAAAAAATAAAGCGAGGGCCCTCAAAAATCAATGATTTTTGGGGTACCGAAAATTCATAGAATTTTCGAGTATATTAAATAGTTTTAATACCTCTGGACATTGCAGTAGGCCCTGTCCTTGCGATTTCTTTAATTCCGAAACCTTTTACAAGGTCGATAAGAGCGTCAATTTTATCTGATGCCCCTGTCATCTCTATGGTGAGAGTTTCAGGGCTTACATCTATTACGTGCCCTCTAAAGATATTTACATATTGAACAACTTCGGCCCTTACTTTTTCTGTTGGTGAATGAACTTTAATCAGGCAAAGCTCTCTTTTAACAGTATTTTCTGGCTCCAGATCTCTTACCTTAATGACATCTATGATCTTGTTCAACTGTTTTGTAATCTGTTCCAGGACTTTCCCATCGCCTTTTGCAATTATGGTCATTCGAGCGATTTCTTCTTGCTCTGAAGTTCCAACTGTGATGCTCTCTATGTTAAATCCCCTTCTTGTAAAGAGTCCTGCAACTCTCTGGAGTACACCAGGCTTATGAAGTACAAGTGCGCTAATAATGTGGGTTCTTTGATCTTCCATCTTAATCACCTGCCCTTTCTTTAGCTGTTTCATGATATGGTACATCTTCAGAGTTGTTAGACTCGGTTTTGTACTCCCCAACTATTTCGGTGAGGCCGCATCCCGGCGGTACCATTGGAAGGATTTCATCTGGATCAATTGTAACGTCGATGAGTGTTGGTTCACCTGAGTTAATTGCACTGGAAAGTACCTCACGAAGTTCACCAGGCCTTTCTACACGGTCTGCAGCAACTCCAAATGCTTCTGCAAGTTTAACAAAGTCAGGAGACTCTCCTAAGTGAGTATGTGACAACCGTTTCTCGTAAAATAGGTTTTGCCACTGAGCAACCATTCCTAAATATCTGTTATCTAAAACACAGATTACAACTGGAATGTCGTATTCTTTCACAGTTGCAAGTTCCTGTGATACCATTAAGAACCCACCGTCACCAGCAACAGCTACAACATCGCTTTCAGGCATTGCAACTTTTGCACCTATTGCAGCAGGGAACCCGAATCCCATAGTTCCAAGCCCTCCAGATGATAGGAAGGTTTTAGGTTTTCTGGATGTGAAGTAGTGAGCCATCCACATCTGGTTCTGTCCAACATCTGTTGTCACGATTGTATCATCATCTACAGCTTCTGCTATTTCCCTTATAACCTGCTGTGGTTTTAATGGTGTATCATCAAATGACATTTTAGGTATGCATGTTTGTTTGAAGTTTTTAACACGGTTTACCCATTCCATGCTTTTATTGCTCATTTTATTTTGAGAGATAGCTCTTATGAGGTTTGATAAAATGATCTTTGCATCACCGACAATCGGAATGTCAACATCTACATTTTTCCCTATTTCTGCAGGGTCGATATCTATGTGGATTATTTTGGCACCTTTAGCAAATTCACTTATTTTTCCTGTTGTCCTGTCTGAGAACCTGCATCCAACAGCAATCAGACAATCACATTTATCTACAGCAAAATTAGCAGGTAATCTGCCGTGCATCCCGAGCATTCCAAGGGAAAGGTCATGATCTTCAGGGAAAGATCCTTTACCCAGAAGTGAAGTTGTTACTGGGGCTCCAACTAATTCTGAAAGCTTTAGGAGCTCTCCTGATGAATTTGATATGATAACTCCACCACCTGCAAGTATAACTGGTTTTTTAGCGTTTCCAATTAAGCTTGCTGCCCTCTTTATCTGTAGAGGATGGCCTTTTCTTGTTGGTTTGTATCCTGGTAAAGTGATTTTGACATCATTTTCAAAATCTAATTCCTGTTCCTGGATATCTTTTGGTAGATCTAGAACTACTGGTCCTGGTCTTCCGGTCCCTGCTATATAAAATGCTGATTTAACCATTTCGGGAATTTCTTTTGAAGTTATAGGTTGGAAATTATGTTTAGTAATAGGCATTGTCATTCCAATTGTATCTACTTCTTGGAACGCGTCGTTACCAATTAGTCCTGTTGGAACCTGTCCTGCAATAGCAACGATTGGGGATGAGTCCATATAAGCAGTGGCTATCCCTGTCACGAGATTTGTTGCTCCAGGACCTGATGTTGCAATACAAACACCCACTTTTCCAGATGCCCTTGCATATCCATCTGCAGCGTGAGCTGCGCATTGTTCATGTCTTACTAAAATGTGTCTTAGGTCAGAATCGTAGATCATATCGTATAGAGGAAGTAACTGTCCTCCTGGATATCCAAATACAACATCTACTCCCTGATTTTCCAGTGATTTAAGTAGTGCTTCTCCGCCTCTCATTATAAACACCTGTAAAATTTATGTATATTATTGGCTAGTTTTCATATTTATTTATTCTGAGATATATTAATGTTCATATAATCTCTTTTGGATAGCTGGAATTAATTATGATCCAAAACATCCTTAATATTTAAAATTAAATTAATATTAAAGGGGATATTCTCATTTTTAAACCAGATTCATATCCAAAAATAATCAGTTAGCAGCAATATAGGCTCTAAAATTATTTTTTATTAGTTGAAATATTACTGGGTAAATACTTAATTTATAAGCTTTGAATATTTTAAAATTTCCTCAAAACTTGGAACATATAAGTAAATCAGATATTTGTTGAATTTAATGTCTTTAATGACCTTGCTTGTTAAGAACTTCTTCTATAGCGCTGCGCAGTTCACTATCAACAAAAGGTTTCACTAAATAACCAAAAGGCCCGTTATTTTTGCCCTGTTAAGTGTCTGATTGTCAGAATGTGCTGTAAGATATATTATGGGAATGTCAAAATGTTCACGTATTCGCTCTGCAGTCTCTATTCCGTCAATTTCTCCCTTAAGTACAATATCCATCAACACTAAGTCGGGCTGGGACTTTTTAACTTCTTCGATAGCTTTTTCTCCAGAAGATACAACAGCCAGCACACCATAACCAAGATGTTCTACTTTATCCTGTATATCCAGCGCCACGATGCTTTCATCTTCAACTATCAGTATATTTACCATTATTAAGCTCCTCTAATGACTTCTCTGCATTAATTTAGTTCATGCTGTTATTTATAGCCATTTTTTCTAATTATATGTAATTATTCATTATGTTGTGTCACTTGTATTTTCTTTAGATTATTGCTGTTATCTGATAAACATATAACGAGCAGAAATTTTAATATTTTTAATAGTTTTATCTATAGGTTTATCTATTAAATAATAAACCATTTTTATAGGGGTCATGTCTATAGATTTATAAAAGGAGAATTTATAGAGATAATAAAAAATCAGGAAATTTTTAGTCTTTAGTTTTATATCAAGAATAGGTACTTAATTTAAAATTTCAGATTCATAGATTTTATTTAAAGGAGGATTTATATGAAGATTCTTGTAGTAGGTACAGGGGCGAGGGAACACGCTATTTGTAAAGCAGTAGAAGGAAATGCAGAACTATATTCAGTTATGAGCAATAAAAATCCCGGGATAGCGCGAATATCTAAATATCAAATAGGGAGTGAAAATGACATTGAAGCTGTAAAGAAGTTTGCAACTCAAAATAAGATTGATATAGCTGTAATTGGGCCTGAAGCCCCTCTTGAAAAGGGTATTGTTGATGCTCTACAGGCAGAAGGCATAAGCTGTGTTGGGCCGACAATGGAAGCAGCTAAAATTGAAACAGATAAAGTTTTCATGAGAAACCTTTTTGAAAACTATAAAATACCTGGATCTTTAACCTACAGAGTTTTTGATAACTATGAAGATATCAGCGATTTCATCGATGAATTTGGGGAAGATATTGTTGTTAAACCTGTAGGGTTAACCGGTGGAAAAGGAGTTAAGATTGTTGGAGAACAATTAAAAGATCTAGAAGAAGCTAAAAACTACGCTAAAGAAGTAGTAGACACTAAAATGGGTGGATATGCCAGCGTAGTGCTCGAAGAACGTGCTATAGGCGAAGAATTTACAGTTCAGGCATTTGTAGATGGTAAGAACATAGCTCCAATGCCTGCAGCCCAGGACCACCCATATGCATTTGAAGGAGATGAAGGGCCTATAACTGGAGGAATGGGGTCTTATTCTGATAAAGGAGGATTACTCCCATTTTTAGATAAAAAAAGTTATGATGAATCTGTTAAAATAATGGAAGAAACAGTTAAGGCTATTAATAAAGAGGCTGGACCTTACAAAGGATTTTTATATGGACAGTTCATGCTGTGCAGGGACGGCCCGAAGCTCATAGAATACAATGCCCGATTTGGTGATCCAGAAGCCATGAACGTTCTATCTCTGCTTAATTCTAATTTTGTAGATATTTGTGAAGGTATCGTTAACGGGAATCTTAAAGGAGCTAAATTTGAAAATAAAGCTACTGTTTGTAAATACATCGTGCCAGAAGGATACCCTGGAAATGCAGTTCCAAACCAGGTAATCGACGTGGACGAAGCTAAAATTAACGAAGCCGGCGCCCAGGTTTATTACGCGGCTGTAAATGAGAAGGACGGAAAAGTTTACTCCTCTTCTTCAAGAGCCCTTGGCCTCGTTGCAATTGGTGAATCAATAGAAGAAGCTGAAAAGCTGTGTGAAGACGCTACAAAATACGTAAAAGGTGATGTTTATCACAGAAGGGATGTTGGAACAACAGATCTTGTACAGAAACGAGTTAAACATATGGAAAAAATCAGAAAATAATTCAAGGGGTAATAAAATTATTACCCTATTTTAAATTAACTTGAAAAGCTTTAATAGTTCAGTATTAAACTGAAATAGAATAGAATGAATTATGAGGATTAATGAACTGAATAAAAAGGTTAAATCATTTTATTTGGTTTGAATTCTCTAGAAAATAATTCATTTAGAATTAGAGAAAAGTAGATATAGTATGATTTAAATAAACATTTCCTTCAATAAATAAGGCATAATGAATACAATTTGGAGTGAAAATATGAATCATCTTTTATCAATGGAAGATGCCAGGGATCATGTAAATGAAATACTGGATCTCTCTAGAAAATTTAAGAATGGAGAAATCCCTGGAGAGCCTTTAGCTAAGAAAACACTTGCTATGGTTTTTGAGAAGGCATCAACAAGGACTAGAATATCTTTTGAAGTTGGAATGTATCAGCTCGGTGGAAACGCGCTTTATCTATCTAGAGAAGACCTTCAACTTGGTCGTGGTGAAATAGTGGAAGATACCGCCAGAGTTATGAGTAGATATGTTGATGGAGTAATGATCAGGGCCAAGGAACATGATGATGTTTTAGAATTTTCACGGTATTCTGATGTACCAGTTATTAATGGCCTTACAAACAAGGAACACCCTTGCCAGGCATTTGCAGATCTTTTAACCATATATGAAAAGAAAAATAGTTTTGATGTAAAACTTGCCTTTGTTGGAGATGGAAACAACGTCTGTAATTCATTATTATTTGCATCCGCATTTGTAGGGATGGACATGGATGTAGTATGCCCTCCAGGATATGAACCTGATGCGGAAATATTTAAAAAGGCAAAAAAATATGCTGAAGAAACTGATGCAGAACTTAAAATAGTTAATGATACTGAAGCTGGAGTCGAAGGTGCCGACGCTGTTTATACTGATGTATGGATCAGTATGGGAGACGAGGAAGAGGCTTCAAAAAGACTCAAGGCATTTGCAGACTATCAGGTAAATAAAGACCTTATAGGTCAGGCAAATGAAAATGCAATTATTTTGCACTGTTTACCAGCTATTCGGGGACAGGAAATTACTGCAGACATGTTGAATTCTACCCAGTCAGCAATATGGGATCAGGCTGAAAACAGGCTTCACGCCCAAAAAGCGGTGCTTTACAAATTATTGGGGAAGAAATAACCCTTTTATTTCTTTAATATACTATTTTTTTATTCAGTATCTAATTTTTAAATTGAAAATAAAACTACTTTTATTATTTAAATGAAGCAAGAAAACCATTTACAACATCTCTTGCAGACTGTATCAAAGGATTTTTAGATTTTACAGGTGTTTGCATGCCTTTTAACCTGTCAATCCTGAAATAAACAGGGGGATGAGTATCCCACGATAACCATCTTGGAATTTTAGACCCAACTTTTTCCATTTGAAGTCTTTGATATGCTATTTTTCGAAGGGCTTCTGCAAGTATATCTGGTTGACCAACCTTCATGGCTGATAAAAGGTCTGCCCTGGTTTCAAAGAACTTGCCTACGAAGAAAATAAGGGCCATAACTACTATTATGTATATTATGGGGTTAATAATTACAAGAGGGAACAGGACAGTAAATCTCAATATGAACTCGCCGGAAATTATGCTGAATAGTATTAGGGGGTCTCTTCCTTGAAGGTGCCCCATTTCATGGCCTAAAACACTTAATATTTCTTTTTCATTTAATTGAACAAGTAAACCAGTTGTAATGAGTACAAGTCCTTTACTTGGGGTAGGACCAGTAGCTGCTGCATTTGCAATCATGGTATTTGAGATCACGATTTTAGGCATAGGCAGGCCAAAACTATCGGCAGCTTTTTTAACGATGTCGTACACATTGACGGTTTTATACAGGCTGCGGTATGGGTTGCAGCTGAAGCCGTACTTTTCCAGAACTTCATCTCCCAGCTTACATGTTGGTTTTATGCCTTGATTAAATGTCCGGTCGTAGATTTCCTTTTTTATCTGCGTTACAGTTTCTTTTCCAAATTTTTCCTGAAACTCTTTAAATTCTTTAAATGGCAGCTGGTATTCCAGTATATGGACATATGGATTTTGAAGGGAAACATTCCATTTATTCCCATATGCAAGGATTTTATTTGAAAAAAGAACAATTACAAACTGAGAAATTAAAATAAGGGCCACTGCATAATATAATCCGAATAAAAAGAATAAAACGATATTAAATGCAAAAAACAGGATGTAAACCAAAAGGAGGCTGCTGGTAAAAAGCTGGTCTCCAGTGCGTTTTTTGGATGTAGGGGGCTGTTCGGGTATAACCTTTTCTCCTTCCACCCATGAAAAATAAATGGTTGAACTGCGGATATTATCTTCAAATAGATGAACTATGAAGTAGATATCGTCTTTAATGGATTCTGTAAATTTAGACGGAGTTCCATCACCGGGTATTAATGTGAGTTCTACAGGATTTCCTGACTTAACTTCTGCTTCTATCTGAAAACCATGTGCAGGGTCTTTTGCTGTAAATAATAGTCGATTAGCATTTTCTTCTTTTACCCTTCTTACATTTGAGAAGTACTCCGGCTTAACCATCAGATAATTTTCATCAATAAAACTTAGAACTTCGTCGTGGTATTCTTGGGATATATCAAAATCAATTAAAAAAGTTTGAGTTTCAGGGATTTCAATCATTATATAATTATTATTTGTCTTTATAAGTTAAATAATTTATGAAAACCCATTTAGAATCTTTTCTTTTTAAAAAGGGATTCATATTTCAGTTAATGAAAAAGAAAAAAATAGGGCCTCTGGTTACATGGATTCAGGTGCCTTTATTCCCATAAGATCAAGACAGTTTCTAATGGTTATCCTTGACTTATCCACTAAAAGTAACCTGACAACCTCTTCTTCTGCACCTATTACTGGAACAGACTTGTAGAACCTGTTGAATGCCCCTGCCAGATCCATAGCATACTGCGCAAGAGGATGTATCCTGTTAATTTTTGCTGATTCTTCAATAACCGCGGTGAACTTGGAAAGCATTTTTACAAGTTCTATTTCAAAAGGATGGTTCAATATTTGGTCTTGAGTATCGATACCTGCATCAAAGCCTGCTTTTTCAAGCAGTTTGCATGCTCTTGCATGGGCGTATTGAATCGATGCACATCCCCTTTCAAAACTGAGGGCTTCTTCCCATTTAAACACTATATGCTTTTCTGGAGATAATTTGACTATGAAGTACCTTATAGCACCTATACCAATGTCTGTAGCAATTTTAAGGGCTTCTTCATCAGTTAAATCCGATCTCCTATTTTTAATTTCAGCAAGAGCACGGTTTACAGCTTCATCAACCAATTCATCTACTGAAATAAACACTCCTCTTCGTGTAGACATTGAACCTTCAGGGAGAGTTATAAACTCATAAAATACAACTTCTGGGCTTTTTCCATCTAATAAGTTAAGTGCTACACTTATTTGGTCTACTGCAAGCTTGTGGTCGGATCCTAAGATGTCTATCATTTCATCGGAGTTGTCTGATTTTTCAAGGTGATAAGCAAGGTCCCTTGTTGAATAAAGAGAAGTTCCATCGGATCTTGTAAGTACAAGCTCTTTTTCTATGCCGTAATCTTCAAGGGGAAGGTATAAAACTTCATTTCTTTTAGTATATTTACTTAGTTTGTCCAGGATTTCGCTAACGGCATGGTTTCTTATAAACTTGCTTTCCCAGACAAAGGCATCATGATAAATGTTTAAATCGTTTAATGTTGATTCAATTCCACTTATACATTTTTCTACGATGTTTTTAAAGACTTTTTCAAGTTCTGGATCGGCGCCGCTTTCATATCTTTTTAAAATGGCATTGATTTCTGTTTTAAGGCTTTCATCGGCACGTAATTTTTCATTTATCTGGAAGTAGATTTTTCCAATTTCATGGTCTACTTTTTCTTTTTCTTCTATTTTAAAATCAAAATTTAGTAATCCCCATGCAATTATCCCTATTTGCCGGCCCATATCGTTTACATAATACTGAGTTTCCACATTATACCCTGCAGAACGCAGTATTCTTGCTAAAGAATCGCCTATTATTGCATTTCTAACATGGCCAATGTGTAATGGCCCGTTAGGGTTTGCAGATGTGTGTTCGAGGATTATTTTTTTATTTTTATCTTCTAACTGCCCGTAATTTTCATCTATGGAGTCTAAAACCAGTTTTGAAAAGTTATTATAGTTTATGAAGAAATTGATGTAAGGACCTTTCATTTCCACAGAGCTGAAAACTTCAGGAAATTCTATAACATTTAAAATGGCCTTGGTTATTTCCATGGGTGGTTTTTTAAGCTGTTTTGCAAGTTGAAATGATACGGTTGATGCGAGATCTCCAAGATCTGCATTCGGAGGTTCCTCAACTTTAATTTCAGATGGTTTTTCATATCCTAAAGATTCAATTGCATTTTTTAAAGATTTTACTGCTTCTTTTTCTAGCATTCTGTACATAGATTCACCGTATAATCGTTATAATGCATTTATTTCAATATTAAAAGTTGTATAATTATATATTTGCATGAGCATTTCATTAGCATATACACTTTTAACGTAAATGCAGTGTAAAAATATTTTTGAAATTAAATATAGTACTTATTAATAATCTTTCAAAATTCTCTAAATTAAGATATTGTCACGCCTATTAAAAAGTATTTTCAAAAAATTCGTAGAATTTTTTAAACTTTCGAAATCTCTGATTTCGAAGCCGTAGGAAGCATAGTTTCCTGGCCACAAATCGAAGATTTGTAGGGCCCGAACACGATGTGTTCGACGGCCACAAAAATCCCTCAAAAATTCTCCAAATTTTTGGGGCACAGAAAAATGCTTCGCATTTTTTTAAGCTGTCAAAATCTTTGATTTTGACGCGACAAACACTTCGTGTTTGTCAGCTCTGATTTTCGCCGGTTTTTAAATTTTGATAAAATTTTTAAAAAAAGGTATATTTGGCAATAAAAAGGAATTTGCCAGTTGATTTTGCTATAATCCTCTAATCCACAGTGTTATATATCCTATTTTAGGTATAATCAGGGGTTGTCCGCCTATATCCACAACCTTCGAGATCACCTGGTCTGGGAATTGTACTGGATACGGGTCGGCTGTTGGATTGTTATCTCCCTTTGTTATGAGATACGTGCTTCCATTAGACGTTTTGTATATCTCTTTCACTCTGTGAATTACAGGTTCTGGAAACCACGTTGCATGATAAACAACTATATCTCCTACCTGGACGCTGCTTGGGTTTTGATCTACTACGACTATGTCTCCCCTGTACATTACGGGTTCCATACTTCCTGAGACAACAACATTCATATGCTGCGCTATGATCACTCCTGCGAGTATAATTACAATGTAAGTTGCTATTTCTTTATAATTCACTTTTTCACCTTTATTAAGGGCATCATAGCTTAATTTAAAATATATTTAAGAAATTAAGCCTTAATTGAACATTGGCAATAAAAGAAATTGCCAGTTGATTTTATTATAATCCTTTAATCCACAGAGATATATAACCTATTTTAGGTATAATAAGAGGTTGACCATTTATAGATACAACTTTTGAAACTACCTGATCGGGGTATTGTACTGGATATGGATCAGCTACCTGGTTGTTATCTCCCTTCATTATAAGGTACGTGCTTCCATTAGATGTTTTATATATCTCTTTAACTCTATGGATTACATCTTCATTAATCCATGTTGCCTTGTAGACTACTATATCTCCTACCTGAACGCTGCTTGGATTTTTATCGACTATAACTATGTCTCCCCTGTACATTACGGGTTCCATACTTCCTGAGACAACAACGTTCATGTGCTGCGCTACAACTATTCCAATGAGTATGATTACGATATAAGTTGCTATTTCTTTAAGATCCACTTTCTCCCTCTATTAAGGATTTTGTCTAAATTTATGGACTTTAAATGATTTATAGATTTGCCCAAATATTATTTTTTAATATTATGTGATTTATTAAGTCAAGTAACATAAAATTACTGGGCCTGTGATTTTAGGCAGATTATATTCAAATTAAAGCATGAAAATTGGATTTAAAAAGGAAAGATAAAGAACTAAACGTTTATCATAATTACCTTAAAACAGCTCCTTTATCTGCAGAACTTGCCATCTTTCTGTACCTTGAAAGCCAGCCTTTAACCTTTTTATCGGGCATTACTACATTTTCAAGTCTCTTTTTAAGTTCTTCGTCTTCAACTTCGGTTTCGAGAATTCCGTTATTCATATCTATTTTTATAATGTCTCCATCTTTTAGGGCAGCTATTGGCCCTTTTTCCATAGCTTCAGGAGATATATGTCCGATACAAGGCCCTCTTGTCCCGCCGGAGAATCTTCCATCGGTTATAAGCGCAACTGTTTTTAGCCCCATGCCGGATATGGCAGAAGTTGGGTTCAGCATTTCACGCATTCCAGGGCCGCCCTTTGGTCCTTCGTATCTTATTACAACTACGTCCCCTTCTTTGATTTCATGGTTAAAAATTGCATTAACACACTCGTCTTCACCGTCAAAGACTTTTGCTGGGCCGGTGTGTACTTTCATATCTTCATTTACACCTGCTACTTTAACTACAGATCCCCTTGGAGCTAAGTTGCCTTTTAATATTGCAAGTCCTCCCGCTTTACTGTAAGGATTACTTAATGGCCTTATAACTTCATCATCTGCAACTTCTGCATCTTTAATATTTTCGCCAAGGGTTTTTCCAGTACATGTTAGAGTATCCTGGTTTATTTTGTCTTCAATTACCTTTAAAACCGCAGGTATTCCTCCAGCATTATCTAAATCCAACAGGCTGTGAACTCCTGATGGGCGCAGTTTGGTTATGTGTGGAATTTTTTTACTAAATTCATCAAATGAATCAATGGTTATGTTAACTCCTTTATCTTCAAGTTCGCTTGCTATTGCAGGAATGTGCAAAGTAGTATTTGATGATCCTCCAAGTGCAAGATCAGCTGCTATAGCATTTTCAAATGCTTCCTGAGTCATTATTTTAGATGGAGTTATATTTTTATCCAGCAGTTCTATTATTTTGGCTCCAGATTGGCGTGCTATTTGTCTTTTTTTAGCGTCAACAGCATGGGCTGTTGCGCAGTATGGTAAACTCATTCCTAATACTTCTGTTATGCATGCCATTGTGTTTGCAGTGAAAAGACCGGCACATGAACCTGCTCCAGGGCATGCACATCTTTCAAGCTCGTCAAGTTCTTCTTCTGTCATTTTGCCTGATGATACTGCTCCAACACCTTCAGAAACAGATATGAAATCTACTGGTTTACCTTTAAACTCACCAGGTTTCATAGGTCCTCCTGTAACGACAATTGAAGGTATATCCAGCCTTGCTGCAGCCATTAACATTCCAGGAACTACTTTATCGCATGTTGGGATTAATACAAGCGCATCCATCTGGTGGGCCTGTGCCATACTTTCTACTGTATCTGCTATTATCTCCCTTGAAGCAAGGGAATATTTCATTCCTTCATGACCCATTGATATGCCGTCGCAAATGGCCATTGTATTAAATTCGAAAGGTACTCCACCTGCTTCGCTTATCCCCTGTTTAACTGCATCCGTTACTTCATTAAGGTGAATGTGTCCAGGTACTATGCTGGTAAAACTATTTGCAACACCTATAAATGGCTTGTTCATTTCTTCATCTGTTACTCCGCATGCTCTAAGTAAAGATCTATGGGGAGCTTTTTGTAATCCTTTTTTAATAGCATCGCTTCTCATTGAATCACCCTAAAACTTCTATTTAAGATATATTTTACAAATAATACTGACTTAATCCTATTTAAACGGTTATTTTTGATTAATAGAATTAGTGTATTAATATCTTTAGATATAATCATATTAATTTCTTTTTATGTATTATAAATGTACTGTATTCTATTTTTATGGATATAAAATGATCCTATGTCAAATTTCTAGTTATCATTTGCAATTTGATTTGATGTTTAAATGCACATGGCAGTATATTCTAGTTTATATGTATTTTATAAGTACAAGTTCTGGTGGGATTCAGCAGGTTAGACAGGTTATAATGTCGCGTTTGATTTGAAGTTCATTACTTATAGATCAAAAAACAGAGTATTAGTATGCATATAGATATCGTCTTAAAATTTTTAATTGCTTTAGCAATTGGGGCGTTAATTGGGATTGAAAGGGAACGAAAACAGGTAAATAAAAATGAATTTGCAGGTATCAGGACATTTATCTTAATTGCACTCATGGGAATACTTTCAGTGTATATAAATGAATTTTATCCTAATTTTTTAGCTATATCTTTTTTAGGTTTAATCGTGCTTGTAGGATTAAGTTACATGGTAAGCACGCGGGAAACTGGAGACATTGGTATTACAACTGAGGTTGTAGCTCTCCTTACTTTTATTTTGGGGGCATTGTGCTATACAGATGATGGAATAAGGATAGCTCCAATATTTGCAATTATAATAACGGGTTTGCTTGCGGCAAAATCATATATACATAAATTTGTAAGGAAAATAAGTGAAAAAGAGTTAATAAATACCCTGAAATTTCTTATAATTGCATTTGTGATTCTCCCATTACTTCCTGATCAGACGATGGGGCCTTTAGATGTATTCAATCCTTATCAAATCTGGCTTGTAGTTGTTTTTATTTCAGCAATAAGTTATGCAGGATACATAATGATGAAATTAGTTGGGGCAGAAAGGGGATTAGGATTAACAGGAATCGTTGGAGGACTGGTATCAAGTACTGCAGTTGCAACGGCAATGGCATCAAGGGTTAAAGAAAACGAATTTATCATAAGGGCAGCAGTATTTGCAACGGTTGTAGCTAGTTCTATGATGTTTTTAAGGATTCTTTTTGAAGTACTGGTTATAAATCCTGATCTTGTATCGCTTCTTATGGTTCCAATGTTGAGCATGGGAATTTTAGGGATTGTGCTCGGAGTACTGGCATGGAAGGCCACAAAGGTTAAGGAAGTGGGGGAAGAAATCAAATTTAAAAACCCCTTTTCCCTTAGACCTGCACTCCTATTTGGAGTTCTATTTTTAATCATTCTTTTCATGTCGAAAATTGCAGATATCTATTTTGGAAGCAGCGGCCTTTATGTGGCAAGTATTATATCTGGCGTCGCTGATGTTGACGCTATAACCATAAGTATGGCGCTTCTTGCAAAGAATACCATCTCACAGGATGTAGCAGTAACGGCCATAACCATTGCAGCTATTTCTAACACTGTAATGAAATTTGGAATAGCTTTATTTATTGGTACAAGGCGCTTTGGACAAATAATAGGCGTAATTTTTGCTGCAATCATTACAACTGGACTTATTGCAGTCTTCTTTATTTAAATAGATATTTTCCTTTTAAGTAGCACGATTGTTTAATTTTTATAATCAAAAATATTCACTAAAGTGATCCAATAAAAATTTAAATACTCTAAACCTAAAGTTTAATGACAAATATAAAATTCATTTAATTGAAATAAATAGTATCAAGCAAAATTATTGATTTTAAAGTTTAGAATCATTTTATAAATTATTTCAGTTTACAGGTGAGAAAATGAGGATACTTTTGATTCACTCTGATTACTTAAGATATAAAACAAAGTCCAAAACAAAGATAGCGGAAAAAATAGATGATGAAAAGAAAGGCGGCGAATTTGACAACGCTTTAGTGGTTTTTACTGCAGTTGAAAGGGAAGATGAAAAAGATGCAGATGCAATAATTGAAAGTGCTGTATCTGAAATAATGAACGTTTCAAGCCAGGTAAAACCTGATAATGTGATTGTATACCCTTATGCCCATTTAAGTTCATCTTTGAGCTCTCCAGATGCTGCAAAGAATATTTTAAAGGGTATGGAGTCTAAATTAAATGAAGAAGGGGTTTCAGCCTCTAGGATTCCATTCGGCTGGTACAAATCATTTGAAATCTCATGTAAAGGACACCCATTATCTGAACTTTCAAGAACCATAACTGTAAAACCTAAAGAAGAAGAAAAAGCGGAGGAAGAGCCTTCAAAATGGTACATTTTAAATAAAGGAGAACTTTCAGACCCTGAAGGGTATGAATATGAAAACGAGGATCTCAGAAAATTGATGATGTACGAACTGGGTAAAATGGAGTCTTCTGGTGAAGAACCACCTCACGTTAAATTAATGCGTGAGAAGGGGCTTTCAGACTATGAACCATCTGCGGATGTCGGTCATTTACGCTGGTATCCTAAAGGAAGATTAATCCGTGACCTTCTTTCAGATTACGTTTACAATCTTGTAACTGAATATGGGGCTATGCCTGTTGAAACTCCAATAATGTACGACCTTGCAGACGAAGCAATACGCACACACGCAGATAAATTTGGAGAAAGGCAGTACAGGATGGGTACTAAAAAAGAGCTCATGTTAAGATTCGCGTGCTGCTTCGGAGCATTTAGAATACTTTCAGACTCATTTTTAACCTGGAAAAATCTTCCAGTCGGGCTTTACGAGCTTTCAACATACAGTTTTAGATTAGAGAAAAGAGGGGAAGTTGTAGGTCTTAAGAGACTTAGAGGGTTTACCATGCCTGATTTCCACTCTGTATGCAGGGATATACCTCAGTCTATGGAAGAATTTGAAAGGCAAATTGATATGTGCATGCAGACTGGGGATGACCTTAATGTAAACTATGAAGTTATTTTCAGGGCAACACAGGACTTTTTCGATGAAAATAAGGAATGGATGTATAAAGCGGCAGAAAAGGTTGGAAAACCAATGCTTCTTGAAATTTTACCAAGACGTAAACATTACTGGATATCCAAAATGGACTTTGCAGCTATTGACTACCTTGGAAGACCTATAGAAAACCCTACAATACAGATAGATGTTGAAAGTGCTGAAAGATTTGATATAAACTACATCAATGAAAAAGAAGAGGAAGAATATCCTATAATCATCCACTGCAGCCCAACAGGAAGTATAGAACGTGTTATAGGCAGCTTACTTGAAAAAACTGCCATTGAACTTAGAGAAAACCCTAAAAAAATGCCGATGCTGCCTGTATGGCTTTCACCAATTCAGGTGAGGGTGATCCCAATTGCTGAAAGGCATTTCGATTTCGCCCTTTCACTTGCCGAATACTTGAAAGACAGCAATATAAGGGTTGATGTTGATGAAAGGTCTGAAACAGTAGGTAAAAAGATAAGAAATGCTGGAAAAGAATGGGTTCCATATACTATCGTAATTGGGGATAATGAACTTGAAAAAGACCAGTTTACTGTAAATATCCGTGAAACCAATGAAAAAGTATCGATGGATAAGGATGAGTTAATTGCGAGAATCCACGATGAAATTAAGGGAATGCCGTTTAGAAAGCTGCCATTACCTTTAAAGCTTTCAAAGAGAGTTAATTTTTAATTAACTCTATTAATTATTCTTCTTTTTCTATTCTTTCAATGGTTATCTGTGTTTGGGAACCAATTATGCCATCAGTAACAATTTTTTTAGCACTCTGAAACTGTATGACTGCATCACGGGTTTTTTCTCCAAAAATACCATCTTCTTCTCCAGCTTTATAACCATGAGCATTTAACCAGTGCTGTATATCTTTTACCTGTCTTCCGGTGTCTCCTTCTTTTAATATATGTTTCATATTTAACACTCCTTAAAATCTGATCTTTATGTGTTATTTTATAATTGAAAATTAATAAAATTATACTCTTTTTTAATAAATAATCTCGTGAGGATAATTATTTCTAAGCATTATAATTTTTTATTATGATAATTTTTGAAGGATAGGTGTTTAAAAGCGGCTATTTTCAAGTTAATTAGCGTATATGGAAATAGTTATGTTCTATTAACTTTTGGAGTATCACTAAATTTACCATAAGTCCATAATGTATTCTATTTTTTAAGTAAATCCTGATTAATTTCGTTATATCTTCATTCATTTAGAAAGCTTTAAAAATTATAAGTTATAACTTAAAATTTAGAAGTACAAAGGAGAAAATTTTATGGGCGAAACAATTGCAATACTTAATCAAAAAGGCGGTTGTGGTAAAACAACCACTGCAGTTAATTTATCAACAGCTTTAGCACTTAATAATAAAAGAGTTTTATTAATAGATATTGATCCGCAGGGTAATGCCACAACAAGCTTTGGAATACCTAAAAGTGAGATTGAAAAAACTATCTACACCACATTAACCGGAAAAAACCCCGTAGAAGAAGCAATCATCCCAACAGGAATCGACAGACTGGATCTTGTTGCAAGTAATATAGCACTAAGCGGTGCAGAAATTGAATTAAGCGGTGAAATAGGGTTTCATTCAATATTAAATGAACGCTTAGAAAATATTAAAGACTCTTATGACTATATCTTGATTGATGTTCCTCCATCCCTAGGGGTACTTACCATAAATTCGTTGGTGGCATCTGACAGTGTAATAATCCCAATTCAGGCAGAATTTTACGCACTTGAAGGAATGGCAGACCTTATGGAGGCTATGAAACTTGTAGGAAACCGTTTAAACAGCCCATGTAATATAAAAGGTATTTTACTTACTTTATATGATTCCAGAACAAGGCTTGGAAGAGATGTGTATGAAAACGTTAAAGAATACTTTGGAGAGAAAGAATACATCTTTGAAATCAGTATTCCTCGAAATGTTAAACTGGCAGAAGCCCCAAGCCATGGAAAACCCGGTGTTCTTTACGATGAAGAATGTAAGGGTTCAGAGGCATATATGGAACTTGCAGAAGAAATAATTGCTATGGAGGCTGCAAAATGACTAAATCTGATAAAAAACAGGGCGGAGCACTTGGACGAGGGTTAGATGCATTGATCAGTAAAGAGTATGTTAAGGATTCTGAAACTGAAACTGTTAAAGAAGAAATCGTCGCAAAAGAACCAGTGGAAAGTATAGAAGAGTCTGCTGAAGTAAATGTGATCCACCAGAAAATAATAGATGCAATTTTAGAAGATGTTCAGAAGAATCCTCGAGTTTCATTTTGGTCTGCTAGAACTGCCGCAGTGTTGAGGTTTTTAAGGAAAACAGAACCTGAGTTCAGCATCAGCAGTGAAGCATCACTTTTAATGGAAGAAGCGGTAAAGGAAAAATATCCTGAAATCTGGGAAATGTTTGAAGAGCACCTCTAAACCATGAAAATCAATGATTTTTTCTATTTTTATTAAATTTTTAACACCCCAAGTTGAAGAGTTTGGGGTGCTAGATTAGATCGATCCTGTACAAATCATATAATTTTATGGCAAGATTTGAAGATCATTTTCTACTATACTGGTTATCACTTATAAGTGATTAGGTATAAGTTGTAAGATTTAACTTATAACTTCAAAGTTATAACTTATACTCAAACTGAAATTAAGGGTGGGGATGTGGTAACGAAAAATTAACGCTCATGTGCCGGGTTTATACTTCATATTATACTGGTTAATTTAAGTTGAACTTGTTTTAAAAAATTCTATTTTACATAGATAATTCAAATAGTAATATTTGCACAATACTCCGAGCGAAAATTAAAATCCTAATGTCGCCTGATAAGATTTATTTAGTTTTATAAAAGGTTCAGCACGTTTTACAGCCACGCCCAGCTCTTGAAGCTCTTCTAGTTTTTCAAAACGTTTGCCCCGTTTTCTTAAAGTTATAATTCTTTTTGCAGATATTTTACCTATCCCTGGAACTCGTATAAGTTCATCATATGATGCTTCATTGATTTCAGTTGGGAATAAGTCCATGTTATTCAGGGCAAAGGAATATTTGGGGTCTATTTGCGTATCTATGTTTCCATTTTCATCGAATACCAGTTCATCTAAGTCGAACCCATATGAGTTTAATAAAAAATCAGCCTGGTAAAGCCTTGAAGTCCTTTTTGGATGAGGTATATCGTGTTTTTCAAGTGGAGTATCTTCAAGTGGGCTAAAAGCACTGAAATAACTTCTTTTAAGTTCTAATTTGTCGTACAAATTTTTGGTCATGCCTAAAATTTCTTCATCATTTTCGTCTGTAGCCCCAATGATAAACTGTGTGGTCTGCCCTGACGGTGCCATAGCAGGGTCCCTTTTTGCTAATTTGCTGATCCATTTCATCCGCCTTAAAATATCTATGTTGTAATTTTTGGTGCTTGTAAGTTCTTCAAATCCATCAGGAGTTGCAGCTTCCATATTTATGCTTACCCTGTCTGCCAGGTGCATGGCACTTTTAATTAAATCATAAGATGTCCCTGGAAGGATTTTAAGGTGTATATATCCGTCATACCCGTAATCTCTAAGTATCCTTGCAACTTCAACTTCCTTTTCCATGGAAGTGTTTATGTCTCCAGAAATTCCAGAGCTTAAGAATAAGCCTTCCACGTATCTTCTGTTGAAGTAATTTAAAAACAGGTTTGAAAGTTCCTGGGGTGTATATTCAAAACGTTCGCATTTCCTGCCGCTGCGGTTCACGCAGTATTTACAGTCATTTGAACATTTATTAGTCATTAGTACTTTAAATAAAGGTATGCAGCGCCCATCAGGTGCAGTACTGTTGTATACCCCCAGCATTTTGCCTGATGCATAAGTTTCGAAATTGGGGTCTGCATAATTACACAGATCGTACTTTGCTGATTCTCCAAGAACTTTGAGTTTTTGCAGTGAATTCATTATATTTTATTATATCAAAAATAGTATTATAATTTGTTCTAGAGCAATGGACAAGTATTCGTTTGGTATCACTATTTCTATAATAATCTAAATTTTAATTTAAAATGTATTTTAAAATCATTTTTATCATAATATTTTAAGTATATAGCTTTTATTTTCAAATTATATAAAAAAAACCATATAATTTAGTTACATAAAATTTATTACGTATCCTATTGCATTAAATATTATTTTAATAATTTAAATAACAAAATAAGATATTTATACGCGTTTAAATGAAATTTTAAATATTTTTATTGAATTTATAGTTATAAAACTCAACTTAAATTATTTAAAAAATTAATCTTGTAAAAACTTAGTTTTATTTTCTGAATGTATGAAAGCACTTGTCAATTATTTTTTTAAAAGGTTAAAATTAGTTATTAGTATATAAATTACTTTTTTTGGAAGATAGTGCTGAAAAATGAGTGACGTAGTCTAAATTAGATTGGTTGTACTGCTGAACATTCTTTTAGAAGAAAATATCTTCAAGAGGAAAACATCTAATACTTAAGTTTTTATAAAATAGGCTCCTTTGGAAGCTATTATACTAAAAATAAGAACCTCTAACATGAATTTCTATTTCTAAAATATAATTCCTTTTAATTCAGTTTTAAATTAAAAAATAGGCTGTAAATGGGCCTTTTTTTGGATTTTAAACCACAATATTTAAATGTAATAATAAATACAATATCTGTATTACAAAGTGACTGTTTATAAAATGTGCGTGGAGGAGATATGTATTACGCCGAAACAATGGTTTTTACCGATAGTGGTAATTGGTGTTGCCATAGTCGGGTTGTTTTCTGGAGTTTTAAATGATCAAAGCGCAAACTATTCAACTGAATCCAAAGTTGTGCAGTCCCCATCTCAACCAGATAATGGCCAGGTAGCTTCTGAGCCAAAAGCCAAAGCTAAAGTTAGAAAAGATGTACTGGTAGTAACTGCCAGGTGTTCATGCAGCTGTTATCGTGATTATAAATTACACGACCCCTCATGGATAAATTACTGTCCGGTATGTCATCGACACGGTACCCTTATATTTGAAAAAACAAGCGACTGCCCAGAAGGAATGATACGTTGTACCTGTTGTGACGCTGATTTCTGTGCAGTACATGGTAAAGAACATGTTTACAGGCATCCTACATATTTGGTGCCCGCTTAATCACATGGTTAAGTGTGAAACTTCATTTTTTTAATTTTAAACTATTTATTATTATTTTATGGCTATTTTTCCAAATGTATAAATAATAAAACATCACCATCTTGAGATGGTGATTGAAGATGTTAACCTACATAATTATAGGAATAATTATACTTATTGTGGTTATTTTTGCGATTTGGATAGTTGCTATGTACAATAACCTTGTTGGATTGCGTAACAGGGTTAAAAATGCATGGTCCCAAATAGATGTTCAGCTAAACAGAAGGGCTGACCTGATACCTAATCTGGTAGAAACAGTTAAAGGATACGCTAAACACGAAAAAGGTGTATTTGAAGAGGTTACTAAGGCAAGATCTGGCCTTATGAATGCTCAAACAGTTCAAGAAAGCGCAGAAGCAAATAACATGTTAACTGGTGCTTTGAAAAGCCTTTTTGCGGTAGCAGAAAATTATCCGGATTTAAAAGCAAATCAAAATT
This sequence comes from Methanobacterium bryantii, assembly GCF_002287175.1. Lineage (NCBI taxonomy): Archaea > Methanobacteriati > Methanobacteriota > Methanobacteria > Methanobacteriales > Methanobacteriaceae > Methanobacterium > Methanobacterium bryantii. Next base: position 111,835 of record NZ_LMVM01000012.1, read on the forward strand.
TCAGGGACTTACAAAGTCAGCTGGCAGAAACTGAAGATAAAATAGCCTATTCTAGGCAGTTTTACAACGATACTGTGCTCATGTACAACAACAAGATCCAGATGTTTCCAAGCAACTTAATAGCACGCCAGTTTAACTTCACCGAGTCAGAATTCTTTGAAGTGGAAGAATCAGCTCGTTCAGTTCCAAAAGTGGAATTTTAATGTTGAAGGAAACTAAAGCTACGAAAAACGAAGTTTTTCGTGCATTCGAAATTCCACGAATTTCGAAAGTTTCCTTAATTACAAAAATAAAATTTTTGGAGTGATTTAATGGATAAAAAACATTTTATCTCCTTTACTTTACTATTTTTACTTACAGTCTCAGTATTTTCAACTGCAGCATTTGCAAAGGATTATTCTATACCCTCTATGGATATGGATCTCTTTCCACAGAGCGACGGGACGCTGCATGTTAAAGAAGTCATTCATTACTCGTTTACAGGGACTTACAACGGGATATATAGGGATATACCGATAAGCGGTAACCAGCAGCTGAAAAATATAAAAGTATCAGCACAAGGAGCTTATGTGGAACCTACAGTAAGTTATTCGGGAGGAATGGAACGGATAAAGATATATTTATACTCAAACTCTCAAAAAACAACTCCAATAACTGATAAAGATGTTACAGTTACCATTGAATATGACTTTTTACATGGAATTAAGTTCTACAATGATATGGCTGAACTCCAGTATAAATTAGTGGGTACTCAGTGGGACAAAGATATTGGGGCAGTTAACGCAAATATACACCTTAAATCAAGTAATGGTGTACAATACTGGTTAAATCCTCCTTATTTGGCTGAAAATTCCAGCTGGAGCGGAAACACTTTAAATGTAGTGGGTAAAACTGTTCCTTCAGGAGATTTCTTTGAACTCAGGATGGTCATACCTAAAAGTCAATTTGCAGCAAACCCCACAAATGGAGTTATAATAAACCAGGACGGCTTGAGTCAAATTGAAAAGATTCAAAATGATTATCAAAACGAATTAAACTTTAAATCAACTCTTTATGCAGTACTGGCAGTTATATTCTTACTCGCATGTTTCATACCTCTGCTTATTTACTTCCGCTATGGAAGGGAGCCAAAAATCAACTACCAGGCAGAATATGAACGGGATGTGCCAACTGATGATTTACCTGCTGTAGTAAATGCTATATCTGGTAAAGGGTTAGGCAAAAAAGTAGGCGAACCTGACATGGATGGGTTTAGAGCTACTATAATGGACCTTATAGACCGTAAATACCTTTTAATTGAGGATGTTCCAAAAACACTTGATAAGGATAAGGATAAATCTATTTCAATTAGAGTCAACGAAAACAAAAATCTGGACGAACTCACAAACTTTGAATATGATGTCATCACCATCCTGAAAAAGTTTGAAGATGACGGTGTCATTAATTTAGATAACCTTAAAAATGATTTAAAGGATCGAGAAATGGCACAGTCATTCAAAGAATCATACGGTATATGGGAAAGTGATTTAAAAAGCGAATTTTTAAACGATGGAATCATGGACCAGATATTCCTGAAGAAAGGAGACACATACCTCAAGATTTTTGGAGTAATTGGTTTAGTTGCTGCAGCAGCTACATTCTTTTTCACAATATCTGACCCTCTGCCAGCATCGGGATATGCATTATTCGCGTCATTTGTTCTGGGCATTGTGGCCATTATATCGCTCATCATGCCTCAAAAAGTTGCAGGGCAGTGGACCACCCATGGTGAAGAGTTCGATGCTAAATGGCATAATTTCAAGAAATATATCCAGGACTTCAGCCTCATAAAGGAATACCCGCCTGAATCTGTTAAGGTATGGAACAAGTATCTGGTATATGCAACCGCGCTTGGGGTGGCAGATCAAGTCAGGAAGACCATGGAAATGAGCCTTCCAAATGACCAGCTGGCCCAGAGCGATATATTCCTGTTCCACTACTATGGGGGATACTGGCTACTTTCATCGAGTTTAGATACTGGTATGAACACTGCAGCAGCTGCAAGCTCCGGTGGGAACGACTTTGGTGGAGTCGGCGGTGTCGGCGGTGGATTTGGAGGAGGTGGAGGAGGAGCATTTTAAGCTCTTCTTTCATTTTATCGAATTTTTAAACCTATTTTATATCTTTTTTTAGCGGGTAAATTTGAATTTGATCAATTCATAACTTCACTACTTTTTCAAACTAAATTTTTAAATAACACATCACCTTATTACATTATATGAGAATAGTCTTAGCAGGAACAGGAAGTGCAGTAGGGAAAACAACCATTTCAACAGGCATAATGAAGGCATTGTCTGAAGAATACAGAGTCCAGCCGTTTAAAGCGGGTCCGGACTACATAGATACATCTTATCACACACTTGCAACTGGAAATAATTCACGGAATCTCGATTCATTTTTCATGTCCGACGGGCAAATACGTACCTCATTTGAGCGGGGTTTAGATACATCAAGGGCCGATTTTGGTATAATTGAAGGTGTAAGGGGACTTTATGAAGGAATAAGCCCTATTGACGATGTCGGGAGTACTGCATCCATTGCAAAAGCGCTTGATGCGCCGGTTATACTTATTTTAAACTCTCGAAGTCTTGTAAAAAGTGCAGCTGCAGTTGTAATTGGGTTTAAAACACTTGATCCGACCATTAAAATTGAAGGGGTAATTTTAAACCAGGTAAAAAATAAAAATCACTACCTTAAAACCAAAGAAGCGGTTGAAACACTGGCGGGTGTAGATGTAATTGGCGGAATACAAAGGAATGACGATATTAAAGTTGAACAGAGACATCTTGGGCTTGTACCTGCAGTAGAACGTGAAAATTTATTGAGTTATATTGATAAATGGGGGGAAATTATCAAGGAAAATATAGATATGGATGCCCTCATTTCTACAATGAAAAATGCTGAAAAGCTGCCTGAAGGAAGGGAGAACACATGGCAGGAAGGAAACAGGAAAAAGGTTAAAATTGGAGTTGCCATGGATGAAGTGTTCAACTTCTATTACACTGAAAACATAGAATCTCTGGAAGCTAACAATGCAAAAGTAGTTCCATTTAGCCCATTTAAAGATGAAGAACTTCCTGATGTGGATGGAATTTACATCGGCGGCGGATACCCTGAAATTTTTGCAAGGGAACTTGAGCAGAACAAATCTATGAGAAGGTCTGTCCTTAAATTCCATAAGGATGGGAATCCCATTTATGCTGAATGCGGGGGGCTTATGTACCTTACAAACTCTATAAACGGCAAAAAAATGTGTGAAATTTTCAATTATGATTCTGTAATGACTAAAAAAGTTCAGGGTTTAAGTTATGTGATTTCTGAAGCTAAAAAAGATAATATAATTACAAAAAAAGGCGACATCTTCAGGGGGCATGAGTTCCACTACTCAAAAGTCATGGTAAACGGTAAACCTGACTATGCATTTAAAATACTCAGGGGAAAAGGCATAGAAAATTCACTGGACGGGCTCATGAGTAAAAACACAGTTGCAAGCTATGTACATACACATGTTGCAGCGTGCCCTCAGTTCGCCTCTAACTTTACCAGAAGTGCTGGAGATAACTAAGGTTCGCGAAACTTTTTATAGAATGCAGATAAAGAAACTGTATAATTTAATAAAAATTATCATTTAATTAAACTTAAAAAATTAGCATGGAAAAATTATGAAAGTTAAAAACGTCGATATATTTTCACCATATATCATGGTAGCGGTAATAATTTTATATGTATCACTTGCACTCGTTGCATATCAGTATCACTTAAGAGGTTTAGATTTTGTATCGGGTGAAACGCTGTTTGCAGTATTTTTTGGAACGTTGTTTTTTATTATAGGTGCTCTTACCCCTAAAATTATTGGTAAATTCAATTTAATACCTAAATTGGATATGAATAGTATTTCAAAGGATAAACTTAAGAGTAAACTGCAGAGTTCTAAGCTTAATTATCTTTTATCTGAAAAAGTTGTACTTGCAGTTGTTTTAGTTGCATTATTCCTGGAACTTCTAAATACTTATTTATTAGGAGGTATTCCTCTTTTTAGTGGTTATTTAAAGGCGAAAGCAACTACAGATCTATGGAGAGTTTCATATCTCCTGTTTTTACCTGCAATAAATATATTAATTGCAAAATATCCTAAGAAATGGTATTATTTATTGGCTTTAATAGGATTAGTGCTGTTTGTGGCTACGGGTTACAGGACCACCACAATGGTTATATTAATCAGCCTGTTTATAACTCTTTATTATGTAAAAGGGCTGAAATTTAAACATTTTTTAATATTTGTAGCGATTGCAGCAGTTATCGGGATTGCAGTGGGATATATAGCAGTCAAATCTATTGAATGGCAGCAGTGGACCCTAAATCCTATTCAATTAGTTTTTTATAGGGCAGGATTTACCATGATGGTCTTTGATAAAATCGTTCACATGGCAGGAGCTACACATGGGGCACTGTTTTATAACACATTCACACCAGGCCATCCAAGATATATAGTGGGAGATGTAGTTCTTGGATATCACAAAATGATCACTCCAACTATATTTGGTGCTGCAATGCTTGATTTCGGCTATATTGCCCTTGCCATACAGATGTTTGTGTTAGGATTGGTTTTAAGATTAGTACATTCAGCTCAAAAATTAATGAACGGAACATTTACAGCAATTTATGCTACAATTCTGGCTTCTACTCTGATCTGGACGGAAACAGGACCTACTGATTTCCACGGATGGTTCTTTTACGCACTTGCAAGTATAGCCCTTGTGGTGCTCGCTAAAACTGTATGGGAAATTTCAAAAAAGGGTTCAAAACCTGAAAATATTTAATTATTTTTTTTTATTTCATTAAATTAGTACTATACAAATCTTGTTCTATTTATGCTGTATTACTGCCCACTTAAAGCAAAATTAGAAGGGTAATACTACGTTAAAATAGTTAATATTATATATGATGGAGTTTATTAATTAAAGTAGGGAAAATTATAGGATCGGAGGCGGTTCTTTTAATTTTTTAAAATAAGGCTTGGCAAATAACTTTGGAGTTCATTGTAATTCCAAAGTTTCCCAAAAACCTTTTTGGTTTTTTGGACCCCCAAACACGCAGTGTTTGAGGCCGGTGAATCCCTCAAAAATCAGAGATTTTTTGGGGCATGTAAAAAATTTTCAATTTTTTACGGTTGCAAAACCTTTGGTTTTGCAAACATCAAAAACGAAGCTTTCAAAAAATCCTTGGATTTTTTGATGTTTGCGAAATGAAATTTCGCAACTGTGAAAATCGTAGATTTTCACATGCCTCAAAACCTTCGGTTTTGAGAGTTTTTGATAGCTATCGATTCTCGGCATTCGAAATTTTTATTTCGATGCACCGAGCACTGTCAAAATTTTCAATTTTGACGTTGAAGGAAATCTTCGATTTCCTGAACCGCAAATCGAAGATTTGCAGGCCCCAAAATCATAGATTTTGAGGGCTTCGTGTTCGACGGCCGCAGAAATCCTCAAAAATCGAAATTTCGATTTTTGGGAGCCCTCAAACGCGAAGCATGCAAAAACTCCGTTTTTGCTTGTGCCAAAATCATAGATTTTGAGCAACGTTTGGGGCATCACAATCAAAGATTGTGATAGCCTACAAAAACTGTCAAAAATTCATAAATTTTTGACGCATCGAATCGGAGATTCGAATGCTTTGTTTTTGTGGCCGAGGAAACTATGTTTCCTCCGGTTAGAAAAATGTTGTAAAAATTTTCAATTTTTACACATTGAAAATCGAAGATTTTCAAATGCTTTGCATTTTTCTAAAATTCATAGAATTTCTGCAGGGGTTTTTTATTTTTTTTACAAGATCTATCATATATTGTATATAATCCTTGATTAACTCATAAAAAATTCTAATAATACCTATTTTTGACGGTAAGTCTTTTGTAGCACCGAAAAGTATGAATATGTATTGTATTCTACTAATAAACAGGGGGCGAGATATTATCTCCAGTATTTTACTTCCAGATTTTTAGAAGTTTCGTCCCCCTATCCCCTTTTGTTTAAGTTAAAAAGTTTTTAGCTGCAGCTAAAATAAATTTTAGATCAACCTAAAATAGTTTAGTTTATTTATTTTTAAATTAATTAGCATATCCATGCCCACATTTGCTTAAGTGCCTCATCACCATCTTCATAAGTTATAACCGTCCTGTTGTCTTGCTGTGATCTCTATTTGCCGTTTTTCGAATCTGGTTTTAAATTCATCTATCAAAAGAAGAACATCAAATAAGAAGGGGACACACTAATTTAATTTTAATTGCATGTGATTACTTAAAAACATAGAAATAATTTATTTGCTTTAGATAAATCAAGCTTTCCATTTTATCGTGCACAGGGTAAAAAAATTATTTTTAATAAGAATTTATATTTTTAATGGTTTCTTCTAATTGATTATCGTCAAAAGGCTTTTTTAAATATGCATATGGTTCTGTCTGTTGTATATTTTTATGTGTTCTTAGATCATGACTGGCAGTAATGTAGATTATTGGGATTGTATAATTCTTTCTAATTTCTATTGCAGTATCAACACCATCTAACTCTCCGTTTAAATATATGTCCATAATAACAAGATCAATTTTGTTGTTCTTTACTTTTTTTAATGCAATTTCACCTGAACATGCAGTATTAACAGTATAACCCATTAATTTAAGCTTTTGTTCTAGATCCAATGATATTATTTTTTCATCTTCAACAATGAGAACGTTAATTAACACATAAATTCCTTCGTTCACTTTAATATGGTTGATAATAAAGTTTTATGAGTGACAATTAAGTGGATATATGCTTTAAGAAAATAAAACCATTTATAACTTAAAAAAAATATTAATAGTGATCATTACTTCTTATTTATTTATATTATTTAAATTTTTAGGATATTATTTATAGCTTTTTGCAGTTTATTATCATCAAAAGGCTTTACTAAATATTCATAATGATCAGTTTTCTTAATCTTTTTAAGCGTTTTTGAATCAGAATTAGCGGAATTGTAAATAATAGGGATATTAAAATCTTTTTCTATTAAAATAGCAGTTTCAATACCATTTAATTGTCCTTTTAAATGTATATCCATAAGAATTAAATCAATTTTACTGTTTTTTACAGCTTTTAATGCTTCTTCGCCTGAAGCTACTATACCACTTACATTATGCCCCAATGAATTTAATCTTTGTTCGAGATCTAAGGCTACAATGCCTTCGTCTTCTACGATAAGAATATTTATGGTCATATATTTTCTCCTTTTGTATCATTCATCCTGTTTTTTATCGCCGAACAAATCTTTTATTCTCCTTTATTGCTCTTTAATGCCTTTATTTGTAATATAAAGATCAAATATGATCTTAATTTCATTATATCATCATTTCCATTACCAGTTTAATGCCTCCGTTTCTTAAACAGAGATCAAAAATGATCCCAATAAACTCCATATTTCCATTTTATCCTATTTTAATGTTTCTACGCTTTATTTTACAGAATAAGTACATAATACTAATTTAAACATTAACAATATCACTACAATAATGAAAAATAAACTAAATTAACTCAAAATTTGTTACTTTACATTAAAATTTATATAAATTTATTATTAATTGATTATATTATAATTAAAATTAATTTAATTCTAATTGACCAATTAAAATACAATATATTAGAAATAATATTATTATTTTAAGATACAAGGTTAAACATTAAAAATATAATAATTTAGCTGTGTTGCAAATAAAAATAAATGAAAATTTAATGCAAAAAAAATCTGTTAAAATTTATAGAATTTAGAAAAATGTTTATATGGTCGGTCAATCCATGAATTTCAATGTTGGAGAAACCGTAGGCTTCGGAAATCGAAGCCTTCAAAAACTTTCGGTTTTTAAATGTTTTATTTTCACATGCACCAAATACTTGGGGAGTATTTGCGAACCGTAAATCACAGGTTTGCAGGCAACAAATTAAAATGGTTATATTTTTAGATTTTGTAACCATAAACACGAATAAAGAAAGTCAAAATTGTAAATTTTGAAGTTAAATATGATGGGGGTATAAAACTAAAGTTTTATATGGTTAACCATACATAATATGCAGTGTGACATATGTAAACAAAACTGTAGGTACAAAGGTAACCTCGAACGAATATGAAAAAATAACTCAGTTGGTAGAGGCTGGAATATACCTGAGCAACTCTGATTTTGCAAGAGAAGCTATACGAGATAAATTACGGTCAATAGAGATAATTAAAATACCTGAAGATGTTGATTATGAAACTGCCAAAAAGGAAGTTTTAGGATACTATGAAAAATATCAACAAGCTTACGAAGATGAAGTGGCGGATGATTTAGAATTAGATCTAAAACTTGTAATGCAAATAACAGAAGAACTTGCAAAAGAAGGTCGTTTAGGAGAAGTATAAATGTCTGAAATTTACACCGATAGAGGAGCTACTTTAAAAGGAGATAGAATAGTTTGTGAAGCTAGAAGAACCTCTCAACCGAAAGTTATTATAAAATCAGGTAGACATAAGGCACAAAAAGTTGTTTTAAGAGATAATGCAGAATGTATTATAGTAAAAGAATGGAAAATTTTGAAAAAATAAAAGTGCCCTTGAAAACCTGCAATTGGGGGATGTTTACAAAACCGATGGTTTTGTGGCCGTAGGAGATTATAATTTCACCGGTCCTGAACATAGAATGTTTGAGGGCTGCAAACACCTTGTGTTTGTATGTTTCGAATTTTTAAAGGGATTGAAATTCGTAAAACGTCGTTTAACTGATCTATTATTCATTAGTTACAATCAAATTATAAGATTGTGGATAATACTCAAATTAAATAAATCTATTTTTTAATTATAAGTTATAACTTATACCTGTTTTAATCACATGGAACTCTATGTGCTGCTGTGAAAATAATAAAGACTTTATTTTCTATTAACAATTTTTATGTGGGGCGTATAGAGTGACCACCTTCAAGCACCTCGGTTGACTCTTACTCTCCGTATAACTTATTTTAAGGATCTAGTTACTAGGTCCTGATTTAGCTAAAGACAGTGTACATGCTAATTATTACATAATATTAGTCAAGATACTTTTAATACAAATATTTTATAATATAAATTTCTTTTTGATTTATGGAGCAATATTGTCCTTTTAGAACAAATTTAAGCTGTTTAAAGGGGGCTAAAATAGTTAATATTATATACTATGAAATTTATTATTAAAAATTAGAAGTTAATAATATCTGATTTCAATCCTAAAATAGTCTGATTTTATTTAAAATGGTATTAATTGTAGTTTTTGTAACGTTTCAATACTGGCATGATTTTTAAATTACTAAACGTGTTTAATTGAATTAATCTTTTCCTGTCCGTATTTGTTTAAGTGCCTCTTCGGCGTCATCATAAGTTACAACAGCCCTGCCGTCTTTTACTGCAATTTCTTTTGCTTTTTCACCGAGTTTTTCAAATCTGCATTTAAATTCGTCTATTAAAAAAAGGACATCAAGGGATGTAGTTTGAGGAGTTTCAATTTTATCTGACTTTGAAACAGTTTTTTTTGTCTTAATCACTTTATTTATCAGCATGGATACTAATTCGCTTTCATTACTTGTCATTTTGTGTTTTAAATTACTATCTGTAATTTTTTTAATCCTGTTTGCACTCTTGCCCATTATTTCAGCTCCCCCCTAATTTTGTTATGTTGTCATTTAGCAAGTTTAATATATATAAATTTCGCAATTTATTAAAATAACAATATATATACATATCAAATTAAAAATGTATAAGTATGCTTATTTGTTAAAATAGCTTCATGGCAAAAGATGAAGAGTTTATGGAAAAGTGGAAAAACACTTCTAAAGAAAATAAGGAATATATAAGGGCCACTATTCTTGAAGAAGCTGCAGAATTCCTTAACAGAAGAGCGTTTGAAGATTTTGGGATGCAACAGGGTTCTGTCAGCATGGAGCTTTCTAAACTGATTTTAATCGCGCGTGACTGTCTAGAAAAACAGGAAAAGAAGTGAATTACTTTAAATTTACTTTATAAAATAAATAGCTGATTTTAACTTTGATGATACTTAAAATATTTACTTAAAAATAGTTTTTAATTAAAAGTTTGTTTCGCTTAGGCCACGCTATCACGTCCTAAGTCACAAACTTACCCGATTAAACAAAAATTCGGAGTTAGACAAATATTTGTGTGTAGTTTTATCTATATAAAATTTTTTAAGTTTAAAATAAAATGAGTTTTATACATCATTAAACAGATTTACAACTTTATTTTTTATATTTTAAGCCCTAATAGGTTAAGCTGACGTATAATTCAAATTAAATAATAGCAAGCTGGCCTGCACTTGTTATTTCTAATTTATCTGCTGAAATAAAGCCCATTTCCCTTAATTCTCTTATATGGTTGTAGATCATCCCCCTGCTTATTCCAACCTTTACAGAAAGATTTTTAACTGAAGTTTCTCCTTTTTCAAGCTCTTCTAGAATCATCCGTTTGGTTGCAGAAATTCCAAAGTTAAGAATGGGGAGATCCACTACTTCTCGGTCTTCTTCTGTCACGTATACAATCCGTTCAACATCGTTATGTCTTGCGTAACAGCCAAATAGTGCACCTAAAGCCTGCGGCTTCCTGCCGCCGCTGATATTAACTATAATTTTTCTTCCATGTGCGCATTCTTCGTCTATAATTTCAGCGGTATCATGTGCTATTTTCACGACATTGTAAAGGCTTGTTGGCTTACTCTCTATGTCTATTACTTTTCCAATTGTTTCTTGGAGAATTCGTTCAGCTTCAAGTTTTTCGGGAGGAGCGTCGTCTTCACTTAAAAGGATAATTCTTTTAGGGGAGAATTGGGTGATGCAGAACATTACAGGTTCTAATTTGTAAATTGTTGAGATTAAAGTATATTCCATTACACACACCGTTTTAGAAATATAATATGTTAACTCTATATTTGTACTCTATTTATATTTCTTTTCAATCAACCTTTTTAGAAAAAAGGATGATCAAAAACATTCCTTTATGAGTTATAATCCTAAATGGGCGGATTTAAACTAATTCCTTGATTTAGATTATATATACTAAATCTATATCTGTACTCTATTTATATTTCTTTTTAATTAATTTCATGGCGTCTTGTTATTTTTCTATTTAATGGATGTACATTTGGCTTAGTTGTAAATGTAAAATGTTTATTTTACAGGTATTTTATCATTAGTTATAGCTTGTCATATATATGTCAATGAAAAACATGTACATTTATATACTATCATTTACAATATTTTCAAGTGAAATTTATTAAAACAAGGGAATTGATATGCAATATTTCATGTGATAAAAGAATTAAAGTGAGTATTACATGATATAATGCTGCCCTTGCGTTATATTTTCAATTTCCAATTACAACAGAATAAGAAACTTTATATATTAATGTAATAAAGTAGGATGTGAAGGGGAATGAGATTAAAAATAAGTTTAGCATCATCAAGCGGTAATTATTTAATTCCTTATAATTACAACCATATTCTTTCTGCTATTATTTATCGTAAGATAGCTGACCTAGATTTGGCCAGCAAACTCCATTTTTCAAAGGATTTCAAATTTTTTACTTTTTCACAGATCTACGTTCCGGAGTTTAAGCTCACAAAACGAGGGGTTATTTCCAGGGATGGAAAACTTGAATTTTATATTTCTTCGCCCAACGATGAGCTGATAAAGAGCCTTGTTGAAGGCCACCTTGAAAACACTGAAGTTGATTTTAAAGGGGATAAACTGTTAGTTGAACAGATTGAGCTTCTAAAAAGGCCAGTATTTAAAGAAAGCATGAAAATGAGAACTATGTCTCCAGTTATGGCCAGGATAAAGCGAGAAGTTGATGGAAAGCTTAAAATATGGGATTTAGGGCCTGGAGACGAGAGATTTTATGAAAGCGTCCAGAAAAACCTTGTAAATAAGTACGTTAAGTTTTACGGTGACTTTGACGGTGATAGATGGTTGAGGCTTAGGCCTGACATGAAATCTGCCAAGAGGCGCAGGATTGATATTAAGGGGAATTTTCACAGGGGATATATGATGAATTTTGAGATTGAAGCTGACCAGAGGCTTTTGGAATTTGTTTATGACTGTGGGCTTGGAGAGAAGAACAGTATGGGATTTGGAATGGTTGAATGTGTTAATTAATAGTTTAAACATTTGGTGAAACTATGGAAATTAAAATACCTCTTTATAATGATATCTGGATGGATAATGCTGTTGAAAATTTATATGCTTTATTGAAAGATTTTGATGATGAAATTGGCATGGATATTAACAAAGAAACATTAATGATAAATTATGAAAGTAAAGGGGAATTAAATGATCTATTAGTTAATTTAGTTGAATCTAACCTTTTTAACTTAATTGTAATCGAAAAAGATAGAAAAACGGGTGAAAAAAAGGAAGTAAAAAAAGATTTTATTCTTATTCAGGAAGGCAAAAAGATTGATGGAAAAGTTGCATTTAAAGAAAATATTTATAAAGAACCTAAGAAAGCAACATCTGAAATTCTCGATTTAATTGAAAAGGACGGTAAAAAAACTTGTGTTATGTGTGGAAAAACATTTTCTAAGCCATATAAAAAATTACAACAAGCAACTTATCCTTTTGTAACAAAAATAAAGAGTTTAGGAGGAGTTAGAACATATAAAGATGGCGAATTCCATGCTTTTAGAGAATATCATGATAATTTTTGTCCAAAATGTTATTTAATAGGTATACTTGAATGGTTAGATACTAGAATAATTTATAGAACGTTTATAAAAGAAAAAAAATCAGTTATATTTTTGCCATATTTTGATAATCTTAAAGATTTAATTGAATTTAAAGGCGAATATGCGCCCCTTTTAAATAAATCGGAGAGATATTCAAATATAAGAGTGAATATTAATGAAAATAAAACAGAAAGAACTCCTGAAAAGTTTAGTACACTTCTTTGTTTTTATGAAAAGTTTTTAATGGATATTGAGTCTGAAAATGTTGTTGGAAAAGATTGGGCTATTATGGAGATTCCATTAGGCTCTGTGAAGAATATAAAGTTAAGAATACTAAATTTAACAGATTCTACACTTTCTGTAATAAAAGAAATGTCCGAAGAAGATATTAGAATATATGGTGAGTTAATAAATCAAATCCAATTTTACTTGAATAATCCTAAAGGTTCTTCTGTAGATTTTGAAACAACTAACAAAATTAGGGAAAAATTATCAAAATCGATATTAGTAGATGATTTTAGAAATTTTGCAAAGACATTGGTACCACGAAAAGGAGGCAATGTTGGATTTTTAAAAGAAAATCATGCTGAATCAAGACAAAATCTTGAAACTTTAATATATGTCTGGAGGTTGAAAAAAATGGGAATATCTAAAGAGAATTTAGGCTCAATTAAAAGCGTAGGGAACATAATAGCGAAAGTTTCCAAGAATAATTTAAGTCTTTTGTATAAACTAGATAAAACTAGGAATATTGGGGAGTTTTGGGGGGTTTTAAGAGAAATATCAAGAAAACTCATTGGACTTGACTTAAAAAAAGCTAAAGTTCGACCAATGGCTTTAGATGAACTTATACATATTTTAAAAGATAATGAAAAGCAATGGGAAGAAATCAGAGATTTATTGGTGGTTTATTCATCAATGTATTATGCAATAGGCTCAAGAGGGGGAGAAAAAGAATGAGTGAATTAAAAGGAATAAATGTAGTATGGTTGTCTGAGACAGATCTAACAAATTTAAACGCAGGAGAAGGGGAAAGCAACTATATCGATGTTAAAAAGTACAAAAAAAATGGAATAGAGTATCCTTACGTAAGTGGCCAAGCAATGAGATTTTATCTTAGAGAAGCCATTAGACGGAATTTAAATAATGATGAGTACATGTGTATCCCTGATGATAAAGGAGAAACTTGCGGGGATATTTCTAAATGCATTAATTGTGATTTATTTGGTTTCATGACTACTATAAAAGGAAAAGGAGCTATAACGAGAGTTTCTCCTGTTAAAGTATCTCCTGCTATTGGTCTTTTTTCATTTGATGAAAATTCTAATGTAGACTTTTTAACAAGGAGGCATAGAGTAACAGAAGGAACAAAAATGGAAGGAGACATTGTAAATGTTGAAATGGGAACAAATATATACAAAAGTGGAATCTCAATTGATCTTTTAAGAGTTGGAGCAGAGGAGAAAATAGATGAAGAAAACAGAACTGCAGACATAGAAGACAAAATCGATGAAAATGAAAAGATATCCCGAATTAAAAAAATAATTGAAGGAATAGGATTTATATCTGATTATTCTAAACAAGCAAGGCTTTTAACAGATTTTACACCAGATTTAGTTGTCATATCATTACAAAATATATATTCTCACAGACTACAAAAATTATTTGAACTTAATGAAGAAGGAGAGTTAAATAAAGAGAGATTTAAAGAAATTTTAGAAGAAGTTTCAAAATACAGTGATAAATTGTTCTTTGGAATGATTTCAGGAATATTAAAAAACGAAGATGCTGAATTTGTGAAAAACACTCTCCAAGAAAAAAATATGGAAATTAAAACTCCAAAAGATGCTATTGATGATGCAGTGGCTTATTTATCTACACAATAAGATAGTGAATCAAATGTTTGGATTAAAATTTAGAATAGAAGCTCTCTATTTTACGACTTTCAGAAAATCCACAAGTACAAGCTTAATTAGTTCTTATAGTATTCCTCCATTTACTACAATTCGAGGAATCATATCTAATGCATTAGGACTTAAAAGAGATGATTTAAGAGTTCAAAATTGGATAAATATCGGAATAAAACTTCAAAATAATGTTAATCGTTCCACAGAAATGGCAAAGGTTCTAAAACTAAAAGGAAATGGAAAAAAATATCAAAAAACATTTCCTTCATCACCAATGTTCAAGGAATTTCTTGTAAATCCAATTTATGACATTTACATTGCAGGTGAACAAGGAAAAATCCAAGACATATACAGTGCATTGAAAAATCCAAAAAGACCGTTGTATATAGGCGGATCAGATGAACTCATTGATATAAATGTTTTTGAGCCTGTAGAAATCGGAAAAGTTGCTTCCAAAGAAACATTTTGCGCTGTGGAGGGAATACATGAAAATTGTATAATTGAAAAAATTCCCTACAAGTTTATTCAAGCAGGAAGAAATTTTTCACTTGAATACAAAACAGTATCTATTCCTAAAGATGAAAATTTCAGTGGAGAAACCGAAACATTCAATTTTGATGGTGAGAACATTTTTCTTTTTTAAATTTAATTATTAAATTTTTTTAGGATATGGTTTAAATGCAATCTTTTGCTAAAAGACATATTAAAAATCAAAATGAATTCTTTCAAACCATTGAAGGGCATACAATTGATTCTTTGAAAATTTTAAAAGCTTATATTGAAAATAATCATGAGATAATAACACAATTTTGTGAAAGATGGGATCTGAATAATGAACTTTTTTTGAGAAATTTATTTATTAGCATTTATCTTCATGATATAGGAAAACTTACAGAGCAATTTCAAGATAATATTATTCAAGGAAAGTCTTCTCAAAAGTATCCACATGCATATTATTCTTTCTTTTTGTTAAATAATATAGAATATACTCAATTATTGGATATTCCTATAGAAAAATTGGCTGTTTTGGGGCATCATACTCAGCTTCATAGGGCTATTTATGATAATGATGAGAATTTTGGGAAACCAAAGCTCTTAACTGAAAATATATTTCAATTCACTGAAAACGCGATTGCTATACATAAAGATCTTAATTTTGATAAATATTTCGACTTTGATGGCTTGGAAATAAATAAGGATAATATCAAATTCAAATCTAGTCAAGCTAGAAGGTTATTGAAAAAAACTATAAAAAATGTTCATAAATTTGACCAAAAAGTAATTTTAAAATCGATTTTCACCTATTTTTTCTCAATTCTTCAACTATGTGATGATTACTCAAGTGCAAATTTCTCTAAATTCATTGAGACTTATAATGGAAGTATTAAACTTTTTGATTCGGTTATAGAGAATCCTGAAGAGTATGTTACCAAATTAAACATAGAAAATCCAATAAAAATTGTTTTAGGGAATCATCAACCTCACGATTTCCAATCAGAACTTTTCAAAAAATCGCCTAAATTTTCAGTTCTATTTGCTCCATGTGGAAGGGGAAAAACTGAAGCATCTCTTTTATGGGCCTTAAATTCTATGAAAAGTTATGATAGAAATAAAATTGTTTTTGCTTTGCCTACGCAGGTAACAAGCAATGCGATGTGGGAACGATTATGTAAAATGTTTGGTGAAGGAGAATCAGATAAGGAAAAAATGGAAAATGGTAAGAAATATGTGGGATTATTCCATGGTAAAAGCTTTATAAAACTTAAATCTGAAGCTATGAAAGAAAATGAAGATTTAAATAAAGAAGATATTGATGAAATACAAGGGGATATATTTAAAGGAAATGTATTTTTTAAACCCATAACTGTAACGACTATTGATCATTTGATTTATTCTTTTGTTCATGGATTTAGACAGGCAGATTTTGCTTTAGGAAACCTTCAAAATGCCACAATAATCTTTGATGAAGTACATTACTACGAAAAACATACTCTTAATCATTTGATCACTTTATTTAGAATTCTTAAACGATTTGATATTCCTCATTTACTAATGTCTGGAACACTTCCCGATTTTATTCGAGAGGAGTTAGAAGATTATGTGGAAGTAGTTGATAAGGAAGGTATTGAATACACTCCCTTTTCTTTTAATTTAAGTGATGATAATTTAATAAAAATCTCAAAAGCTACAGATGAAAATGAATGGAATACATTAATCAATCAAAAAATTCTTGATAGTATTATAAATCAATATAATCTTGGTTTAAAACAATTTATAATTTTAAATACTGTAAAAAGATCACAGGAATTTTATAAGGTACTAAAACGTAATTTAGAAGAGAAGTATGATAATCCAAATGTGATTTTATATCATTCACAGTTCATTTATAAAGATAGGATGGAAAAAGAATCAGAAATTAGAGATAAGTCTGAAAAAGGGCCTTTTATCTTGATAGCGACTCAAGTAATTGAAATATCTTTAGATATATCTTGTGATGTGATGTATACTGAAATTGCACCTCCTGATGCAATTGGCCAAAGAGGTGGGCGTCTTAATCGAAAAGGCAAAACTTGTTTTACTAATGGTATTTCTCATGAAATGAAAATATTCGCGCCTGAAAGTCATCTTCCTTATGATGAAGAATTATTGCAAAAAACGAAAAATAACATTTTAAATGGTCCAATATCTTATAAAATGGTTAAAGAAGTATGTGATGAGATTTATGGTGATTATAAACTGAAAAAAACCAATTTAGAAAAGATTTTCAAAGAATGCGCACTATTTGGGTACCGACCCATAGAAATTGCTTTTGGAGAAGATGAAGGAAGATTATTAGAAATAAGGGAAGAAAAAGTTCAAAAAATCGATGTAATTCCTTGTAAATATTATGAAAATGAAAAAAAGAATCTTCAAGTTGAAAATCAGGTTAAAATTCCACTTTGGTGGTATCAAAACGACCAGAAAGAGCACGGTAACGAATTAGAATATTTTGAAATTGTTTCCAAATTGATTGGTAGAAAAGAAAAGCATTATATGATTTGTGAAATGGATTATAATGATGAAATTGGCTTTAATTATGGTAAAAAAGCTCAATGCACTTCAAATGGTAATATGCTGTAATTTATTTACAAAGCAGTTATAATATACGTACAGGAGTTAATATATGCTCTCAGACTCCGAAAAAAACCTCCGGATAATAGGAACCCAAATTCACTACTATTTTATCTGCAAGACAAAGCTCTGGCTTTTTTCCCACCATATCCAGATGGAACAGGAATCTGATCTTGTATCCCTTGGAAAATTACTCCACGAGAAAAGCTACAAAGAGGAAAAGGAGTACACAATTGATAATTTAATTAGTATTGATTTTATTAAAAAACAGGGTTGCTTGGAACTTCATGAGGTTAAAAAGAGCCGTACGATGAAAAAATCTCATGAATACCAGCTCCTGTATTACATGTACTACTTGAAGCAGAAAAAGGGCATTGAAAATATCAAAGGGGTGATTAACTACCCTAAAATAAGAAAGAAAGTCACTATAAATTTGGACGAGTCTAAAGAGAATGAGTTGATGGATATAATTGTAGATATTGGTAATATTTTGGATATGGAAACTCCAAAGCCTGAAAGAATGAAAATCTGCAGGAAGTGTGCATATTTTGAGTTCTGCTGGGTTTAAAAATTTGAATATTTTATAAAAATGGATGGTTAAATCAACATCTTGTGGCGTGCGGGTGAGCCTATGAAAAAGAACTATTATTTAATGTCAGATGGGATGCTTAAAAGAAGGGAGAACACTGTATACTTTGTAAATAAAGACGGCAAAAAGCCGATTCCAATCAACAAAATTTATTCAATTTATGCCTACGGTTCTCTAACTTTTTCTTCCCAGGCAATACACTTGCTTGCAAAAGAGGGCATACCTGTACATTTTTTTAATTATTACGGCTATTACGATGGTAGTTTTTATCCAAGAGAAAAGCTATTGTCTGGAGATCTAATTATAAATCAGGCTCAACATTATCTGGACCATGAAAAGAGAATTTTCATTGCTAAAAAGTTTGTGGAAGGCGCTGCAAAGAACATGGAGAAAGTTCTTAAATATTACAGCCTTGAAAACAAGATAAGGAGTATACTACCTGATTTAGATGGCTGTAATATTATAACAGAAGTTATGAATGTTGAGGGAAGGATACGTGCTGATTATTACCAGAAAATGAATGAAATTCTCCCTGAAAACTTTAATTTTGATAAGAGGGTTAAGAGGCCTCCTGAAAATATGATAAATGCGCTTATAAGCTTTGGAAATTCTATGGTTTACTCAACTGCACTGTCTGAAATTTACAATACACAGCTTAACCCAACTATTTCTTATCTTCATGAGCCTTCAGAGCGGAGATTTTCTTTAGCGCTGGATTTAAGTGAGATTTTCAAGCCGATTCTTGTTGACAGGTTAATTTTTTACCTTGTAAATAAAAGAATGCTCAGTGAAGATGATTTTGAAAAAGATCTAAATTACTGCCTGTTAAACGATAAGGGGCGGAAGATTTTCATTAAAGAATATGATGAACGGCTTAAAAAGACCATCAAACACCGAGAACTTAACAGAAAAGTCTCTTACAAGCGGCTTATAAGATTAGAATCGTATAAACTGATAAAACATCTTCTGGGGTCTAAAGAGTATAAGCCTTTTGTGATGTGGTGGTAACAGTTTTGGTGATGTGATCTAAATGTATGTGATAATTGTATATGATATTAAGGTAGAACGTGTCAATAAAGTCAAAGGGTTCCTTCGAAAACACCTCTACTGGATTCAAAATTCTGTTTTTGAGGGAGAAGTTACCAAAAGCGAACTTGAAGAAATAAAAACAGGTTTGCTTGATATTATAAACAAAAATGAGGATTCTGTGATAATATACCGGTTCAGAACAGATGATGCTTTCACCAGAAAAGTTTTAGGTGTTGAAAAAGCACCTATAGATGGAATACTTTGATTTAAATTAGTTTATTTTGATTTAGATACATTTATTTTAGTTTTTCAGTGTTTAAAGCGTAATTAGTGGATCGTTTATCAATTGAATTTTTAACTCCTGATTAAAATAACTTTAGGTTATTTTATCTTTAACTTATTTTAAAAGATGTATAACATATTTATTTGGGTTTTACCATGCTATTTTATCTTCAAATAAATAAAAAATATATATAAAATTCTAATTTTTTAAATAAAACAATTATTGAAAGTCGTTGATCCATATAAAGGAACTTAGGAATTATAGATCGACAATTTTAAGTGTTCAAAAGGCCAAAGAATAGCATGTATTTAGAGGATATAGGGCAATTTTCTCGCCTGTTAAAATCAGACTATTTTAGGATTGAAATGCGGCTAACGTATCTATTTCTGCAAAGGGTACAGTTAAAATCAGACTATTTTAGGATTGAAATACTGTCACTTCAGCTAATTTTGAATTAACAATTCCGTTAAAATCAGACTATTTTAGGATTGAAATCAATGATGTTTTTGAATTTAAAAAAAGTTTATTGCTCGTTAAAATCAGACTATTTTAGGATTGAAATCTTCTCTTAATTCTGCGTACTTTTTTTCTTGTTTGTGTTAAAATCAGACTATTTTAGGATTGAAATTTGAGAGCAGCTATCCATTTAAGCATAAACTTAACAGTTAAAATCAGACTATTTTAGGATTGAAATGCATCTACTGCATCATCATATTCATATTCACGGGTTAAAATCAGACTATTTTAGGATTGAAATTTAACCGATGATAATAACAATGATTTATCATACTATGTTAAAATCAGACTATTTTAGGATTGAAATCTTAATCACCTTCAAAATTACATAATAATCTGTAGTTAAAATCAGACTATTTTAGGATTGAAATAAAGTAGTTAGTTATCCTGCAAGTATTAAACCATTGTTAAAATCAGACTATTTTAGGATTGAAATAGGACTACTCTTTTTGATTCATCAGAAGAGGATCCTTGTTAAAATCAGACTATTTTAGGATTGAAATCCATACTGGACAGAACCTAATAACTGGCCATTATAATGTTAAAATCAGACTATTTTAGGATTGAAATATTAACGTGGATAAATTAGATAATTACGATGCATCTGTTAAAATCAGACTATTTTAGGATTGAAATTTTTTTAATTCAATAGGCTTAACCATCTATAACTCGTTAAAATCAGACTATTTTAGGATTGAAATTTACTGCATTTAACCTCTGCCCTGATGAACTCAGTTAAAATCAGACTATTTTAGGATTGAAATTTGACATGACTCTATCATCAAATAATATTCTTTTAGTTGTTAAAATCAGACTATTTTAGGATTGAAATTGAATCTTTCAAGTAGTACTTGGTTTAAGTCGTCAATGTTAAAATCAGACTATTTTAGGATTGAAATGTTACTGTAATGCTGTCTATAAATTCTAAGTTTCTCAGTTAAAATCAGACTATTTTAGGATTGAAATTTGAAGATGGGCCTGCATCATATACCTCGCCAGAGGGTTAAAATCAGACTATTTTAGGATTGAAATCCAATAAATGAAGCAGTAAATAAAGTTCCTACCTCCGTTAAAATCAGACTATTTTAGGATTGAAATTTTGGTATGGTATTTTTAAGTGTTCCGGTTTTATGGTTAAAATCAGACTATTTTAGGATTGAAATATTACTGATGATGTTTTAGGATATTTGAACACTACGTTAAAATCAGACTATTTTAGGATTGAAATTGAAATCTTCTAAACATTCTTGGCTTGCGTAATGAGTGTTAAAATCAGACTATTTTAGGATTGAAATTGAATAATGGATTTGACAAAATAAACGCCCGATTCGAGTTAAAATCAGACTATTTTAGGATTGAAATCAAAAAAATAGCCGATTTAGGAATACCCGTAATTAGGTTAAAATCAGACTATTTTAGGATTGAAATACGCAACAATAAAAGCATTAGAATTAACCAGGGCAAGTTAAAATCAGACTATTTTAGGATTGAAATTATGGTGCTGTTTTATGTTCGTTTAAGTATTTGGTTAAAATCAGACTATTTTAGGATTGAAATAGAAGTACAATGGTCGGATCTTGCAGGAACGACTTATGTTAAAATCAGACTATTTTAGGATTGAAATCGAGCAGTTCAATCAATCGAAGAAAAACTCAGAGAAAGTTAAAATCAGACTATTTTAGGATTGAAATGTATCTGAAATGGAAAATGTTACAATTACAACAGTAGTTAAAATCAGACTATTTTAGGATTGAAATAAGAACATTGACTTGCTTAATACTTGCGTGACTTTCGTTAAAATCAGACTATTTTAGGATTGAAATTACAAAGTTTGGAAAACAAAATAATAATAAATATCAAAGTTAAAATCAGACTATTTTAGGATTGAAATGTATATGAATATAGAAATCCTATAATGGAGGCAGTTGTTAAAATCAGACTATTTTAGGATTGAAATAACATTAAATTCCTGTTTATATTTCTCTATTTCTTTAGTTAAAATCAGACTATTTTAGGATTGAAATTTAAAACGGATTAGTTTTATATGCTTTTTTGCATCTATGTTAAAATCAGACTATTTTAGGATTGAAATGAAAGTGTGAAAGCAATACTGGCATATCTGAAAAGAGGTTAAAATCAGACTATTTTAGGATTGAAATAGATGTAATTCATCTGAAGATAACAAATTTTTAATTGAAAGTTAAAATCAGACTATTTTAGGATTGAAATACAACCAACTATGGATAAAAGGCAGATGCAGAAAGAGTTAAAATCAGACTATTTTAGGATTGAAATTATGTTATTGATGAGAATGGAGATGTAAGTTTAGGAAGTTAAAATCAGACTATTTTAGGATTGAAATCAATTATTGATGTAACCTTTGTAAAAAATGATTTACGTTAAAATCAGACTATTTTAGGATTGAAATGGGATTGGAATAGGTGAAGGGGTTGATTTAGGGTGGGTTAAAATCAGACTATTTTAGGATTGAAATAATAGCAAGCACGGGTATTCATTGCGGTAGAATAGAGTTAAAATCAGACTATTTTAGGATTGAAATCAATATTTACATGAGACAGGTACAACTTCAGCATTTAGTTAAAATCAGACTATTTTAGGATTGAAATATAAGTGAAGAACCAAGACAATTTCAAGCCAAATTCGTTAAAATCAGACTATTTTAGGATTGAAATTCAAACTCGTAGATTTTACCATATTCGAGTACTTCGTTAAAATCAGACTATTTTAGGATTGAAATTCATAGATTGCATATCTCAAATCACTGAAATCACTGTGTTAAAATCAGACTATTTTAGGATTGAAATCAAATTTTAAAAAGAATAAAATAATTTTGATATTACCGTTAAAATCAGACTATTTTAGGATTGAAATTATTCATCCGGGTTTTCTAATGCCTCCTCTAAGAAATGTTAAAATCAGACTATTTTAGGATTGAAATCTTCCGTAACATCAATATCTGCTGGTTGATTTGAAGCGTTAAAATCAGACTATTTTAGGATTGAAATATAAGCCAAAAACCAGGACTATTCCCAAAAGACCAAGTTAAAATCAGACTATTTTAGGATTGAAATAGTTTTGTGTAAGAGTTGTGGTGGAAACTTAATGAAGTTAAAATCAGACTATTTTAGGATTGAAATGCATAAGGGAAGTCTGTTGCAAGTAAGATGTTAGGGTGTTAAAATCAGACTATTTTAGGATTGAAATTTATAACACGTCCTCGTATGGGTCATCAGTTGCATAAGTTAAAATCAGACTATTTTAGGATTGAAATATATAATAACTTATAAGTAATAACTTATAACTAATAAGTTAAAATCAGACTATTTTAGGATTGAAATTTCGCTGAAAAGGCTTTATTATCTGATGAGGCTCACGTTAAAATCAGACTATTTTAGGATTGAAATATTAAACGAACCTAAAATATTAAAAGTTCCATTTACGGTTAAAATCAGACTATTTTAGGATTGAAATTTGCCCCATTCCCTTGAGGTTTTACAGTTACTATAATGTTAAAATCAGACTATTTTAGGATTGAAATCTTTAGATGATATTAAATCATGGCTAGGAATTAAAGGTTAAAATCAGACTATTTTAGGATTGAAATAAAACAAATTCATTTAGTTGAACATATTGTGTACGTTAAAATCAGACTATTTTAGGATTGAAATGCACGATTCAAATCAAAATTAATAATCACACTCAAGTTAAAATCAGACTATTTTAGGATTGAAATACAGGAAAAATAAAACAACGTTCCGAAACATGGGCAAGTTAAAATCAGACTATTTTAGGATTGAAATATCTTTTGAATTATATGTGACAGAAGCACTTATTCCAGTTAAAATCAGACTATTTTAGGATTGAAATAAAAAAGTTTACAATCAGTATCAGCAGAAGCGACAAGTTAAAATCAGACTATTTTAGGATTGAAATTATAATCGCATCAAAACAAAACGTAAACGCCATAAGAGTTAAAATCAGACTATTTTAGGATTGAAATATTAGGTGCGGTAATCCTGATTTTCCTGTGAATCTAAGTTAAAATCAGACTATTTTAGGATTGAAATAAACGATTAGAAGAAGCAATAAATAGACTAAACAATGTTAAAATCAGACTATTTTAGGATTGAAATTTAACTGAATAAAACAGTAATCTAATCAAAATTGACAGCATGTTAAAATCAGACTATTTTAGGATTGAAATAAATGTTAGTACAACGGTTAATGCTCCACTTACTCCGGTTAAAATCAGACTATTTTAGGATTGAAATACATTTGAAGCAGTGATAACTCTATTAGGGATAAGGTTAAAATCAGACTATTTTAGGATTGAAATCGCATAGCAGTACTAGAAAACGAACTAGGAACAAGAGTTAAAATCAGACTATTTTAGGATTGAAATTTGGAATCTCATTAGACAGTAGTGAAGGAGTAAGAGTTAAAATCAGACTATTTTAGGATTGAAATAAACCACAAAACCAACAAGTTACTTCTGCAATAACTGTTAAAATCAGACTATTTTAGGATTGAAATAGTCATATCCCAAATTGGAACAGTATCTTTTGGTAGGTTAAAATCAGACTATTTTAGGATTGAAATTACGATGAGCTGGTGGCTTACCAGATTGACTTTGACGGTTAGTTAAAATCAGACTATTTTAGGATTGAAATATAGAATATATTGCTAATAGGGTGTTATGTAATTATCGTTAAAATCAGACTATTTTAGGATTGAAATTTTAACAGGTGTTTGTGGCATTTCAGAAAGATCTCGTTAAAATCAGACTATTTTAGGATTGAAATTACATTTTGGACAAACTCTGTTATCCCTTCTTGTTATGTTAAAATCAGACTATTTTAGCGCTCAAAAAATTTCTTTGAAATTTTTTGGCGCCCCAAAAATTCTTCGAATTTTTGAGGGGATTGAAATATTTTTAACATCTTGAATAGTGGGCCATTTGAATGTGTTAAAATCAGACTATTTTAGGCTTGATATCAACATGTATGTGGGTTTTTAGCCAGAACCAAACTCTAAACAAAGTAATTGTGGGCATTGCTGCAGGATTGCTGATGTTGACAATATTTCAGTCTGCTTTTTCAAGAACCCGCAAGTGGAAAGAATTTAAAATTAATTAAGTCCTGTGAACTGTTTTTGCATATTTTTTTTACTGAGGAGATATTGGCGTAAAATTAACATGGCCAGATAAAATCAAAATAATCATTGATAATACAAAATGAGTATATACTGCAATCAACGTTTTAAAATGAGTTATACGTGAAAAATAGTATAGTTTAACCTTTTAAAGGATATAAGCTTAAAATTTGTCATTGGTTGCATTATCCTTTTAACATTAGGTTAGAAAATTAAGGTATAAAAACTTAGTCATCAAAATTAAATCAAAAAATACTTATTATATTATTTAAATAGCTACAGCCGGTGATATAATGGTTGTAAAAATAGGAATCATTAAATGTGGTAACATAGGTACCTCTCCAGTACTTGATTTATTACTCGATGAGAGGGCAGACAGACCAAATATAGATACTTGTGTAGTCGGTTCTGGAGCTAAGATGAACCCAGACGAAATTGAAAAAGCTGTACCATTAATGCTTGAAATGGAAAGGGATTTCGTTATATTCATAAGCCCAAACCCTGGTGCACCAGGCCCTGCTAAAGCAAGAGAATTATTATCTGCAGCAGACGTACCTGCAATCATAATTGGTGACGCTCCTGGACTCAGAGCTAAAGATGAAATGAACGAACAGGGATTAGGTTACATCATAGTTAAAGCAGACCCAATGATCGGTGCAAGAAGAGAATTCCTCGACCCAACCGAAATGGCTTCATTCAACTCCGATGTTATAAAAGTATTAGCACTTACCGGAGCATACAGAGTTGTCCAGAACACAATCGACGAAGTAGTAGCTACCGTTGAAGCTGGAAACGAAATAGAACTCCCAAAAGTTGTTATAACAAGAGACAAAGCTGTAGAAGCTGCTGCATTTGCTAGCCCATACGCAAAAGCAAAAGCAATGGCTGCTTACGAAATAGCAACCAAAGTAGCTGATATCGACGTAGAAGGTTGTTTCATGACCAAAGGTGCTGAAAACTACATACCAATCGTTGCATCTGCTCACGAAATGCTTAAAGTCGCAGCTGACTTAGCTACACAAGCAAGAGAAATTGAAAAAGCTAACGACACCGTCGTAAGAACTCCTCACGGTGGAAAAGGCGAAACTCTCGCTAAATGTTGCTTAATGGAAAAACCAGAATAAATGAGTCTATAAGTGGTCTTCGGACTGCTTAATTTTTTCTGTTTTTAGGTTACTTGTTTTAAATTCGATACTGTTGAACTATTTTACGGATATTAAACCCATTTTGTACAGCTACTCATATTATTTTTAGATAAAATATGTATATAATAGGTATAAACAAAAATACAGTGCTGCTTAGGTATGGATTTATAAAAGATAGTGCAATTGCCGCTAGTGCGATTAACGGTGTGAATAAATTGCTTTTTTTAATGGGTTTATCATATGGAATGGCTTTTTCAGCTATATAACCTCTTTTGACAGCATAATTCCAGTTGATATAAAATAATAATCCAATGGTGAATATATTCAGATCAAAGAAAATCTGCGAAAATTCATATTGCCCAAAACTGCTTACCAGCGACGTACTGAAGGGTACCAATGCGATAAACATTAGCCATATTATATTAATCCATAAGATAGCACTATTTACACGTTTAATTACAAAAAATACATGGTGATTCATCCAGAAGATAGCAAGAAGGATGAAACTAATGAAATAAATCAGTATCTTAGGTAGTAATGATATAATATAAATCTGGAAATCAGCTGTGGAATGGAACTCTGCAGAAGGTATTTCAATACTTAAAACGAGCAGTGTCATTGCAATTGCAAATATTCCATCTACAAGAGTTTCTAATCTGTCCTTTGGAATTGTAATGTTAATTTTAGATCTTTTTAAAGCCATTAAAATCATCTATACTTGTAATGAATATTATTTTATATTTCATACTTCCTATATTCTAGGTTTAAAATAGCACAATGTAATTCTATTTTTTAGTTATATTGAAAAGTTTTCAGTCCATGATAAATTTCTCAAACTATTTGACAGTCAAATAACAAAACTATTAAATAATAACTTATGCAAATATAATAAGTAAGATAGGACTTCCTTTCAGTTAATAAAACAATCTTAGAGGGTATTACTCCATGACTGATAAGACCGAGCAGAAAATTTTAGGTGCTGCCTTAAAAATATTCTCGGAAGAAGGATTCAAAGGTGCTACTACTAGAGTTATAGCACAGGAATCTGGATTCAGCGAGCTAACTTTATTTCGAAAATTTGAAACCAAGGAAAATCTTTTTAACTCTGTTTTAATTAAAAATAGAGGAGATATACTGGAAGAATTGGATTCAATGCTGGTTGATAAGGGATTTGAAGATAATAAATGGTTTTTAGAGACCTTAATAAAAAATTTAGCTGCATTAACTGAAAATAACTTTGAATTTGTACATATTCTAGTTTATAGTAAACGTCAAATTGCAGGAGATATATTGATGGAGATTATAAGCCATATCAGCCAGTACATAGAAAGAGTTTCTCCAGAGAAGTATACTGACTCTCAGGTGTTTGCTTTAAACATTTTTTCATTTGTATACTTCGTTGTTTTTGATAAAAACCGGCGTAACTTTTTTGATTGTGATAAAGCAATTAATGAGTTTATAGATCACTCTGTAAAGTGTTGTAATATAAGTTGAATTTTATTATTTATTTCACTTTAAATAGTGGTTTTAAATTACGTTAAATATTAGTTAGTACTTGCAAATATTGTAATATATTATTTACTGGAGGTAACAACTTTATATTTTAAAATTAACCAAGCAAAATCTTTAAATAAAGATTTAAACAGATATACTAGATAATATGATGGTTTTTTTTAATCAAATAATTGGAATGGATTATACAGTGGTTATTTATGACGGGTGAAACTGAACAAAAAATTTTAGAGGCTGCTCTAAATTTATTTGCAGAAAAGGGTTATACTGGGGCTACTACCAGAGTTATAGCAGAAGAAGCAGGTGTTAGTGAATTAACACTATTTAGAAAATTTAAAACTAAAAAAAATCTTTTTGACACGATTATATCTCAAAATCTTGAAAAAATGAAAAAAGACCTTCAATCAATACTTATAAACAAAAAATTTAATAGCAATGGTGAATTTTTAGAAACTTTCATCAGAAATTACGTAGAATCAGTTGAAGAAAATTTTGAAGTATTCTTTTTAGTTATTAACGATGGCACGGGGGAATTTGAACAATCTCTGTCTGAATTTTTCAGGGAATCTGCAGAATATATTGAAAAAAATATTGGAAACAGCAACATAGATCCAGAGGCATTTGCTCTTACAATAGCTGGATTTACCTACATTATTTGCATTGAAAAACATAAAGGGCGCACTATATTCAATCAAGAGGAAGTAATAGAGAATTTTATAAATAATTCTGTTAAGTGTGTTCAATAATCAATATTTCCTTTTTTTTATCTAAACCTTTAATGCTGTAGTCATAATATGGGGATTACTATTTTTTAATATTAAAAATGCATTAACTTTTATTTTTTTTAGCCTATTTTATTATTTAATCATTTCAAATACAGTTAAATAATCAGATTAATAAATAATACATGTATAATCTTATCTAAATATATTTTTCAAGATAAATGGTGAATTCATGATAGAAAAGCTGATTGAAAGATTTTTTGAGGCTGCAAGCATGCAGCGATGGAATGACCATATACGGCCAGTTGAATTAACAGAACTTGATAAACAGGCACATAAAATGGTGATAGCGTATGTCATCGCTAAGATTGAAGAAGATAGGAAAGGTAAAGGCCATGTTAACTGGCTAAATCTTATAGAAAGCTTTATTTTTGAGTTCCTTTACAGGTTAGTTTTAACAGATATCAAGCCTCCAGTTTTTCATAGAATGATGGCAGAAAGGCGTCAAGAATTAAATAATCATGTTTTAACTGAGCTTAAAGAAGATTTTGACTTTTTAAATGATGAAAAATTCAAACATAAATTTGAAAGTTATTTTATGCAGGATGAAAATACCCTTGAGAGGAGAATACTCCGTGCTGCACATTATCTGGCTACAAACTGGGAATTTAAGATAATATATCACTCAGCTCCTTTTATTTATGGAATAGAAAAGACAAAGGAGAATATAGAAAATCAAATTGAAGATCACTATGATTTAATCGGTGTTCAAAAAATTCTGCTTGGGAAGAAATCATATGGATTTGTGGACCTCTGCGGTCAGCTGCGTTTCCAAAAAAGGTGGGCGCATTCCCCTCGAGTACCAGAAACTTCAGTTCTGGGGCATATGCTGATAGTAGCCATAACTACTTATTTATGCACCATTAAAATGGAAAATGAACCATGTGAAAGGAGAGTTTATAATAATTTCTTTGCAGGTTTATTCCATGATTTGCCTGAGGTATCTACAAGGGATATCATTTCCCCAATAAAAAGCGCCGCAGGATTAGAAGATATAATCAAAGACTACGAAAATGAGCGCATGAAAGAAGAAGTACTCCCTTTACTTCCTAAAACATGGCACGACGAGATGAAATACTTTACTGAAGATGAATTTGAAAATAAGATTAAAAAAGAAGGCGTACCTCAAAAAGGAATTAAATTTAAGGAAATGAATAAAAAGTACAATAGAAATGAATATTCTCCAATTGATGGAGAATTAATAAGGGCATGTGATAAACTTGCTGCATTTATTGAGACTAATCTATCTATAGAATATGGAATAACTTCCAGATATCTTGAAGAAGGTAGAGAAAATATCTTTGATGCCTATAGAACTAAGGTAATTTCTGGAACAGATTTCGGCAGGATATTCAATTATTTTTATAAGAAAAAATGGTAATCTTAATTAGAACAGGTAATTTCGCTGCTACTAATTTGATTATCTTTTAATTCTATTCAAATTTTTATATATTTTTAAAAGTATCATTCAAGTTAATTTAATTTCAAGATCCTTCAATTAGTTGAATTTTTTCATGTTTTAAATTCTAAGACTATTTGTTAAAATTTTATCGTTGATTAAATAGAAAAGATCCAGCTTTAACTTACAATAAATAATATGGAAATTATTTTTTATATTTGTAAATTAAGTAAGCTAAAGCTCCTACTATGCATATTACTACAATTATATCCAGTATGTGGAAATATCCTTTAATTATGCTCCAGTGAGGGCCTAATTGAACTCCGATATAACCTAAAACAAAGGTCCAGGGCAGTGATCCTAAAAAAGTATAGATTGTAAACTTTTTGAGGTCCATTCTGGTTATTCCTGCAGGTAGTGATATAAAAGTCCGGATTATAGGTAACATACGACTTATAAGAACTGCCTCATGCCCATATCTTTCAAACCATGCATCTGCTAAATCCAGTTTACTGGAATTGATGAGTATATACTTCCCATACTTTTCCAGAAAAGGCCTTCCTCCTTTAAATCCAACAAAATAAGCGATTAAGGCACCTAAAAGATTTCCTAAAGCCCCTACAATGCCTATGCCTAGAAGGGTCATTTTCCCTTCTGATACTGCAAACCCTGCAAAGGGCATTATCACTTCACTTGGAAGGGGAATACATGCACTTTCGAGGGTCATTCCAATGAAAATCCCCCAGTAACCTAAATGGCCTATTATATCAATTGTAAAATTACTTACAAATTCAATTATACTTATCATGAAATTTTTTTCTCCATTATAATACCTATTGTTTCTATATTAAAAAATTTAGTAAATAAAATTTTAAATTAAGCCGTATAAATGGCTTATAATCAAAGTCACGGCTCCTACTATCCAGCAGTAGTAAGCAAATATCATTAATGTTCTTTCTTTTATCAATTTAAGGAGGAGCTTGATTGCAAGGAAACCAACAATAAGCGCCGCCAGGAATCCAGATACAAGTGCTGCAGTGTTTGCTTCTAGTCCGGTACCTATATCTTTAACCTGTACCAGTGCCGCTCCAGCTATGGTTGGGATTGCCAGTAAAAAGCTGTACCGTGCTGCTAATTCTCTTTCTAGTCCTGAAAATAGACCTGCCGCGATAGTAGATCCAGATCGGGAGATTCCGGGGGCTATGGCGAATGCCTGAAAAATACCAATGCTTAGAGCATTTTTAAAGCTTACTTCTTTGATTTCTTTATGCCCGGTTTTAACTCTTTCAGCAGCCCAGAGCAGGACACCTGTTATAAGCAGGAAAAAACCTACTGCAACATAGTTATTGAAAAGAGCTTCAAACTGTTTATTGAGTAGTATGCCTGTTAAAGCTGCAGGAATGGTTCCTATTACTAAAAGCCAAACTAATCTTTTGGAAGGGTCTTCCCTTAAACCAGTTCTGAATTTTCCCCTGAAAATATCCCAGATGCTTGAAAAAAAACCAGTTATAATATGGATAATATCTTTCCAGAAGTATGCTATTACAGCTAACAGTGTACCTAAATGTAAAAGGGTATCAAAAGCAACGGCTTGACTGGGGTTTGCGTAATTTACGTTTATTAGAGGGGGTACCAGAACCAAATGGGCAGAACTGCTTACTGGCAGAAACTCTGTTAATCCTTGAACAATTCCCAGGATTATGGCCTGAATTATCGTTATATCTATTTAATCACCTTTATTGAAATTATTTATTGTTATATTCGGAGGTTACAGTTAAGTAATTATTCCAGACTCATACCCCAATCTGTACCTAATATTTTCAAGTAGTTATTAGGATATTGTAGCGCAGGTAAAAAAAATAGTTAAATCAAAAAAAGAGGGATGTAGATTAATCCCATGTTATTTTAAATAGAATAGCAAGTGCTATTAATTGGGCTATATTGACAAGGAGTAGCACGAAATATACTCCTGTACCACCTATTTCATGTATTTCTACACCTAAAATTGAGAATACAGCTAAAGCTAGAATTGCAAGAACATTTTCAATTAGTAAAATTGTTGAGAAATATAGAAGCCCTGTGGTGAATTTAGATTTCAATTGTTTGTAACTTTCAAGGTAAAAGTAAACTAATCCCGACAGTAAGCAAACATTTGCAATTCCCACTGCAATAGCAGTATATATTATTATATGGTTTAAAAAGACCAGATCCACCATTATTTTTACCCCTTAAATTTATATCATGATTTTTCGGTTATTTTTTCCCAGATTTCCCGGAAAATATCATAGTTTTGTTCTACTTCTTCGGTTAAGAAATATAATTTACTGTAGGAATCTCCAGTGGATTTAATTACTTTATTCTCCTCTAAAATTTTAAGATGGTGCCTTACAGTTTTATAATCTAAATCAAGTTCCTTTGCAAGCTGGTGAGCATTATAAGGTCTATTATGGAGCGTTTTAATAATTCTGGCACGGTTTATACCTCCCCTTTTACCAGTTATTAACCACCAAAGCAGCTTTTCCATGTACTTCATACGCTCAATACCTTGTGTTTTATTTAATCAAATTATGTATTTCTTATCTTTAATATATTAAATCGTGCTTTTTGTGGACTGTATTAACTTATACTATTACTATAATGTTTAAAATTTGAATTTGACAGAAGGTATGGAGTTACCCTTGTTCATATCTTACAAGTTCAGATAAGTCCTTACGTTCTTTGGTACAGGGTTCGTCTGCTGGATATCTGAGGGGAGTAAATACAACTGGTTCAACGCCTTCCGGTAACTTTAAAATTTCTTTAGCAGCGTCGGCATCAAAAGCCCCAATCCAACATGTTCCAAGTCCAGTGCTTGTAGCATTGAAAAATCGTTGATTTTTTATGCCCCAAACACTTCGTGTTTGAGGGCAGCAAGAATTATATGGTCCATAACGATTGTTGCATCTATATCCATAAAGTTTTTGCCGTCTCTCCTTTTCCATGCCTTACTGCTGACTGCACATACGCATATTAAAAGAGGGGGTTGGACAAACTATCCTGCAGGATAAATGCGGTTTAATTCATTTTCACGGTCTTTTGTAGGTATAACTATAATCTGGAAAGGCTGATAGTTGGTTGCTGTAGGTGCAAGGCGAGCTGCTTCAAGTACTGTATTCAGTTTTTCATTTTCTATATCGTCTGGTTTATATGCTCTTACACTGTACCGTTTTTCAATTAATTCTAAAAATTCCATTTTTATTCCTCCAATTATTCGTGAATTTTAATTTTTAGTACTTAAAACGTATAATATGGATATATTTTTAAAATTAAGCATTATTATGTATTTATGATAACTTAATTCTGAAGTAACAGTTATTGATATGGTTCTTATTTATTTTATTTATTATATGAAAGAATTACGGTTAAATTCATCTTCTTAATTTTATTTGGGATGTTATATTAATTGGCAAATATTGTTAGTTTAAGCTTAAAGAAACATTTTTGTATTGCGAATTCCAAAAATAGAAAGCAACTGCTCTAAAGTAGTGAATGAAAATTTAACCAATACAAAAAAGATCAAGGGGGCTTTAAACTGGTCAAAGATTTTGAGCATATATACGATAATTATACTCGTATGATGCTTTTTGCAAACTCCAATAAGCACAAAATAGAAAGTATACATGAAGAAATGGCCGCAATACAGGAAGCGCACCATGAAATAGTGAATGAACCTCAAACCCCGGTTGAACTATTGAATTCAATAGAAGGACTAAAATCAAGACTTGACTCGTTACATGAAGAAGTAGATGCAATTTTGTATCAGTACGGTGCAATCCATGAGATGTTGCATCAGGTAGATGTAATGATATCAGATTACTACAAGATGGATATAGAAATCTCTTCGTATGAGTTAAATGGAATAGAACAGGATCTTTTAAGCGTTAAAGATGAGTATAAACGGTTTAAATTATTAAAATCGGAAATAGGTGCTGTAACTGAAAAAATAGTAGATAGAAGGATTTAAAATTTGAATTAAATATTATAACTATCTTAATTTGGAAAATAAGTCTGATTTTTGAAATATTGAGAAAACAGAATGTTTCCGAACTATCGAAAATTTCCAATTTCTGAACATTAAAAATAAAAAGTTTTTTTAAAGATTAGAGAACACCCTTTGTACTTGGGATTATATCGTGTTCAATCCGTAATGCATCTTTTAAAGCCCTTGCAAATGCCTTAAAGAGTGATTCTATTTTATGGTGGTCGTTTTCACCTTCCACCCGTGCATTGATATTAATCCTTGCAGAACTTGCAAAGGATTCAAAGAAGTGTTCAACATTCTCTGTGCTCAGGTCTCCAACTTTTGCATTTTTAAATTCGAAGTTTAAGACACTGTAACTTCTTCCGCTTATATCCACGGCTACAGTTGCCAGTGCGTCGTCCATAGGGATTATTGCATGTGACATCCTTTTTATCCCTTTTTTATTTCCTATTGCACCTGCAAATGTTTCTCCAAGTAGTATTCCTACATCTTCAACTGTATGGTGATCATCTACTTTTACATCACCTTTAGCTTTAACACCAAGGTCGAAAAATCCGTGTCTTGCAAAAGAGTCCAGCATATGATTAAAAAAGTCAATTCCTGTGCTTACATCTGATTTTCCATTTCCATCGATATCTAACGAAATTTCAATGTCTGTTTCAGATGTTTTTCTGCTCATTTTCATGTATCGATCTGTCATTTTTGAACCTTCTTACAGATATTTATTCACTTTTTTTAAATGCTTCTTCATCTTCTTTACCATCTCTAATTACACGTATTGCATCTACAGGGCACCTTGAGGCACAGTTAATGCATACATGACAGTATTCTAAATGCGAAGCTTTTGCCTTTTTATCTTTGCCTATGCTCCATATTTTAGGTCCTTTAGGGCACGCTTCTCTGCACTTTCCACAGCCTATGCATTTTTCTTTATCTACTTCGATCCTCATGTTAATTACATTGTAATTTACAGTTAATATAATTTGCAGGCTTGATTTTCGAAGTCCAGTACAGACAGGCATTATTTAATAATAGTATTTTTTTAAATTCCACTCATTTAAAAATTCTCTAGTTTTAATTTACAGACTACATTTTAACTATGGTGGCTGAAGCAGCTTTAAAACCTATATATATGTCCATGCCAAGTGTTAAACCAAGTTTTTCTCTGGAATAATCTGTAACGTCTACATAAAGCTTTGCATTGTTCAGCTGGACAGTGAGCCTTATCATCTCATTGTTAAGTTCCATCCCAATTATGTTACCCTCAAACACATTTCTAACACTTGATTCATAGGGTTTTAACGTTACAAAAATATCATCTGGACTTATTAAAACAAGTACTTTATCTCCCTTATTAAAATCATGGTCTAATGGAATTACTATGGTTTTTCCTTCTATATCCACATGCATAACCTTATTCTTTTCGTAAATTCCTGTAATTTTACCTTCTACTTCATTTACTTCAGAATGCTTTTTAAGGATACTTGTTAGCTTGGTATATTCCCAGAGTATTTGTTTACCTATATCGGTAACGCTGCTTGCACCTCCGCCTCCTTTTCCCCCTCTTTGGGTGGAAACGATTGAAGATCCAAGTTTCTCTTCCATTATTTCAATGTTTTTAAGGGCTGTTCTGTAGGGAATTCCTGTTTTTTTGGATGCTTTCATTATGGATCCGTATTCATCGATGTGTTTAAGGAGAAGGAATTTTTTGTAGTTTAATGATACCTGTTTTCCGCCGATTGAAATTTCCATTTCCAGTTTATATTCTGGTTTTTCTTCTATGTCCATAAAAAGCCCCTATAATTTTATAATAATTCAAGTTAGAAATGAACTTTGGTATATTCTTTCTAATTTTTTCTATATATTATTTTACAAACCTATCTATAAATTTAACTACCTTTTCAACTGCACCAGAGAGTGGGCCGAATTTCTTGCTGTATCTTCTAACTACTCGTATATCCCTTTTTGTAAATCCGCCTATTAATGCAAATATGATTGTATATATAATCGGTGCAATTATAATCGCTGCAAGAAGTCCTAAATCTATAACTGTTCCAAAAAGTTCTAAATCCATTTTAGGTATGAAATATATTGATAGGCCCATAATAGCAGATGCAAATCCAATTTTAGCAAAATCAAGATATGGTAGTTTCACTTCTGTTATATGACAAGTTTTCCATAGTATTACAACCATTATTGAAAATGCAACTATGGTGGTTGCAACAGCTGCTCCTATAATTCCATACATTGGAACCATAAGGAAATTCAATATGATATTCAGCACGGTTCCTATAATTAGGATAATCATAGGAAGCCTTGGGTGTCCCATTCCCTGTATTATACTTGATGATACCATGAAAAGGGTGTAGAATGTCATTCCAACAACCAGTATGCTTAGTGCAGGGGCTCCAAAAATATAATTGGATCCAAATAGCAGGCTGAGAAGAGGTTGTGCGAATATTGCAATTCCAACACAAAGCGGAAGCACTAACAGTACCACATAACGATATGATTGAGTTATATAATTTTCAAGAAGCACTTTGTCCTTTAAACTGGCAGCTTCAGAAGCTGCAGGGAGTATCACAGCTGCTACTGAAAGAGAAATAATGAGGGGAAGCCTTGCAATAGGATCTGCAGTTGTATAATACCCTGCATCCTGTGCAGGTAAATATCTACCTATAACAAGAGGCCCTACATCATATATGGCCATTTCTGAAAGCGCAGTTATAGCTACAGGTATTGAAAAGACTAAAAGTGTTTTCAAAAGCACTAATTCGTCTTTAAAACTAATTTTATTGACTGGTTTTGGGAAGAGTACCCATACATATTTCTTAAGGAGTATAATGGAAACTATAGCAGAAGCTATGAACCCAAAAGCGGTTCCAAGAACTGCTCCTGCTGCATAAAAACCAATGGAAACAAATGTAACAGCCATACCTATCATAAATACCTGTTCTACCGCACGACTGGCTACAACAAGCTCCATCTTATAAACACCCTGGAATGCACCCCTTAAAGCTCCAACTATAACGCTGAATGGAGTTATAAGTGCAACGGCTTGAAGTGGATAAACCATGGCTGGTTTCTGGAAATAGAAATTTGCTATCCAGTCTGCAGAAAAGAATATTAGAATACCAAAAAGAGTCCCTGCCACCATCATAAATTTGAGGGAAGTTAAAATAACCTGTCTTGCCATGTCCTTTTCATCGACAGCATTATGTTGTGCCACAAATTTAGAAATTGCTGGAGGAAAACCTCCTGCAGATAGTACCTGGAATATGCCTTGAAACGGTGTTGTAAGGCCCACTAATCCATATCCCTCAGGCCCAAGCATTCTGCTCAATATAAATCTATAAAGATAACCGCCCACTCTAAAGAACAGGTAGCTGACCATCATTAAAAAGCTTCCTCTGAGTATCTTTGAACTTCCATTTGGGCTTTCACTTGGGTTTTCACGTGGACTTACATCTGCTTCTTCCATTAACTCACCAAAAATAATTACCTATAAAAATGTTGATTTTTTAGAAAAATTAGCATCTAGGTTTTCTAATTGCCCAGTATCATTTATAAAGATTGTCACATCGTTTGCCAGGTAATAGGAATATGCCTTTTTTTAATATAAATTCATTTATTTAATATGGAATTAATAGTATTTAATGGTTTATTTAATGCTTGTTAACTTGATAATACAATTATTTTGGCTCTTTTGAGTGTATTATAATATAATATTGGATTTTTATCCTTAAATATGTCAAATGTTTGAATATTGTAACAAAAAATCCCTTAAAAACAGGGAAATAAAATAGGAACTTTTAAATAATAATTTAATTACAATAATTTTGTTTTGTAATAATTTACAAAGCAATATTTGGGATATAAATTTATATTATCAAAATTCAGAGAATTTTGTAACCCCAAAATCAAAAATTTTGGAGGTGAAGGGGATTAAAACGCGAATAACTTATAGATATGTAAATAAGATGATAACTTTAGTTTTTTTATTTAGTATTGTTTTTACTGTATTATCTACTGTTAACACGGTTTCTGCTGATCAGTCAATTATTTATGTAAGTGATTTGACTGGTAATGATAGCTGGAACGGTGAATCATCAATATGGGATGATTTAACTATGTCTGGCCCTAAAAAGTCAATTAAAAATGCAACAGGAACCATAATTAGTGGTGGAACAGTAAATATTGCAAATGGGCATTACTCAGGAGAAAATAATACTAATGTCGTTATTGACAAGAATATGACTATTGCCGGGGAAAGCAGAGGGAACACAATTATAAACGGTACAGGTTCTGCGCAGATATTCACCATTCAAAGGGGTATAAATGTAATTATCAAAAATTTAACCTTTGTAAATGGAACTGCGACCCAGAATTTAACACTTGCAGACAAGAATATAACTGCAGGCGGTGCCATTTGCAATTTTGGGAATTTAACTATTGTTAACAGTACTTTTAGAAGTAACACCGCAACAAGTGAAGATATATCCAAGAATCACGCTGTTGCCGGCGGAGCTGTATATAATGCTGGAGATTTGACGGTTACCGTCAGTGATTTTATAAATAACACTGCAACAGGTAATTTAATCGGTAACAATGGGACTGCAGGTGGTTCTATTTTTAACATTGGAAGTTTAACCGTGGATACCAGCAACTTCACAGGTAACAGTGCAACTGCAGGTGGTGCAATTTATAATCTGGGAGTCTTAACAGTCCTTAACAGTATTTTCACAGGTAACACTGCAGCAGGGAACAATGTAACATCAGGCGGTGCTATATACAATGAATACAACAGTACTTTGAACCTTAATGGGGGTATTTTGAATATATATGGCAGTACTTTTACAGGTAACCAGGCATCAGGCAACGGCACATCTGGTGGCGGTGCAATAGGTAATGAAAAAAATTTAACCATTAAAAATAGTACTTTTACAGGTAACAAAGTTATTAGCACAGGTAACACTGCAATGGGCGGCGCTATATTCAATATAGGTAATTTAACTGTAACAAACTGTAAGTTTGGATTAAATGCTTTAACAGGAAACACAGCAAATGGTAAAAATAACGCTTCAGCTGCAGGTGCTATTTTAAATAGTGGAAATTTAACCATTAATGGAAGTGAATTTAATTATAATGCTGCATATTTTGGCGGTGCTGTCTACAATGGGGGTAATTTAACTGTCGCAGGCAGTAATTTCACAGGTAACACTGCAATGGGCGGTGCTATATTCAATACAGGCAATTCAACCATAACTAGCAGTAATTTTACTGGTAACGCTGCAAATAGTGCAAAAGGACATTCAATTGGAGGGGCTATTTCAAATTCAGGTGTTTTAACTGTAAATAACAGTAAATTCAACGGCAACACTGCAACTAACGGCGGTGCTATTTGTAATGATGGTAATGCAACTGTAATTAACAGTACTTTCACTGGTAACAAAGTAAGCAGCTCAGATATCACTGTGGAAAATTATGGCGGCGCCATCTATAATGAAGGTAAATTGAGCGTCAGCGTCAGCAATTTCACAGGAAACCATGCAGTCAGTACAAATGCCATGAATCTGGCATACGGCGGAGGTGCAATTTTCAATTTCAAAGAAGCAACAGTTAAAACCAGTAAATTCAGCGGGAACACTGCAGATTTTGGCGGTGCCCTTTCTAACATAGGTAAATTGAGTGTCAGCAGCAGCACTTTTACAGGAAACCATGCAGTCAGCACAATTTCAAGTTATGCGTTCGACGGCGGTGCAATCTCTAATAATGGTAATTTAACCGTTACTTACAGTACTTTTACCGGTAATGTTGGAGATGTAGGAGGTGCTATTAGTAATTGGGGCAATTCAACTACCACAGTAATAGGCAGTACTTTTACAGGCAATAATGCTACTTCTAATGGCGGTGCTGTTTACAATGAGGGTAAATTGACTGTAAATTTCTGTAGAATTATTGGAAATAGGGTTAAAGTATCTAAATATGTATCCAGTACAGGATACATTCTTGAAGATATAGAAAACTACCACGGTTCGGCTAATGTTAGAT
This sequence comes from Methanobacterium bryantii, assembly GCF_002287175.1. Classification (NCBI taxonomy): domain Archaea; kingdom Methanobacteriati; phylum Methanobacteriota; class Methanobacteria; order Methanobacteriales; family Methanobacteriaceae; genus Methanobacterium; species Methanobacterium bryantii. Next base: position 152,158 of record NZ_LMVM01000012.1, read on the forward strand.
ACAACTGGTGGGGTTCCAATGCAGGCCCGTCAAAAGGCAGAGTTGTTGGTGCAACTGTTAGTCCATGGATGGTCTTAACTTTAAGAGCAAGCCCTACTACTATTAAAGCCAGAGGGACATCAACTATATATGCGGACTTCTTCTATGATTCAAACGGTGGTTATCACAGCTATTCAAGCGGCCATGTTCCAGATGGAATACCAGTAAGTTTTACTACTAAATTTGGGACTATAAACAGTAAATCATCTACAGTTAATGGAGCTGCAAAATCTACTTTAAAAGCAGGATCAACAGGGGGCATTGTCAACGTTGCAGCTAAAACTGACAGTCAAACTGTACAGATCCCGCTAAAAGTGATTTCAGCATATCCTAAAAATTATGCTACTGGCGTTTCCAGAACTAGCACTATTTACATTAAATTCAGCCAGAACATTAAAACAAGCACATACTGGTCTAAGATATACGTTAAAAACCTTAAAACAGGAAAAAAGGTTGCAATCAGCAAATGGATTTCAGGAAATACACTTTACATCAAGACTAACTCAAGGAGATATGCATACTACTGGTATCAGGTTTATATTCCTGCAGCAGCGGTAAAAGACTATGCAAATCGTAACTTAGCCACAAGATATACTTTTAAATTTAAAACAGGGAGATATTAAAAGTTAACTTCTATTTTTTATTTTTTATTGAGTTTTAATTAATTTTATAAATTGAATATTAGTTAACTACTAAACTTAGCATTTATAATGGATTTTAGGGTTTTTATAAATCATAATATATCTATTTGGCTGATTTTATTCATATTAGAATGTTAATAAATAATTAAATCTATAAGTGACGTTAATTATACTATAAAAAAATATAAAATTTTAAATAAGCACTTCATTTTAGTATATATATTTTTTAATAATTTAATAATTAAAATTTTGGATTAAAAATGGGGGTGGAAAATATTAAAACACATATTAGCATGGGATGTGCAAATAAAACGTTATGTATAGTTTTTTTGTTTAGCATTGCTTTTATTATATTATCTGCTGTTAATGCGGTTTCGGCTGACTCCTCAATTATTTATGTAGATTCTGGGGGAAACGATAACTGGAACGGTGAAGCATCTGTATGGAATGGAACAGATGGCCCTAAAAAATCCATCAAAAATGCAACAGGAACTGTAATTGAAGGTGGAACAGTAAAAATTGCAGACGGAAGCTACACAGGGGAAGGCAATACCAATATCTACATTGAAAAGAATATGACCATAAGAGGCCAAAGCAAAGAAAATACCGTAATAAATGGGGCTGGTGAACATGATGGGATATTCCAGATCCAGGATGGAATTACTGTCATAATCATGAATTTAACAATGACAAAAGGCACCTCTGAAATGGAAGGTGGTGGCGCTGTCTCTAACGATGGCACTTTAACCATTATTAACTGTATTTTTACAGACAACAAGGGAGGCGACGGCGGTGCTATTTTCAACTATGGAAATTTAACAGTTAATAACTGTACTTTTACAGGTAACGAGGGCTTTGGTGGTGCTATTTACAACGGAAATAAATTGAATGTAATAAACAGCACTTTCACAGGTAATATTGCAACTGAACGCATGGGTGGTGCCATTTATAATTCAGGTACTTTAATTGTAACAGGCAGTATATTTACAAATAATACTGCAGATTATGGCGGTGCCATTTCCAATGAGGGTACAGTAACTGTAACAAACAGTACTTTCAAATATAATGTTGTAAACAGCACATATGATGATGTAGTGAGTTATGGCGGTGCTATTTATAATAAATATGGTAATTTCAACGTAAATGGTTGTACTTTCACGGGTAATAAAGCAAGTGGCACAAATACTGGGCCGCGTTACAGGGGTGGTGCTATTAGCAATGGCGGCACTTTGAATGTAAAAAACAGTACATTTACTAATAATGCAGCAGATTATGGTGGAGCTATTGCTAATTGGGGTAAATCATCCGTTAGCGACAGTATTTTCATAGGGAATAATGCAAGCACCGTAGATGAAAAGTTAGCTTACTATGGCGGAGCTATTTATAATAAAGGTACTTTAACTGTTACAGGCAGCAATTTTACAGGTAACCTTGGAGATTACGGCGGCGCTATTTCAAACTTATATGGTTCTAATACGACTGTATCAGGCAGTACCTTCAAAAATAACGGAGGAAACCTTTATGGTGATGCAGTTTACAATAGGGGCAAATTGATCATGCATTTCTGCAGCTTTATAGGAAACCATATTGAGGGGTGCCCTCCTGAAGACATATACAACGATGATGGTTCGGCTGATGTCAGATACAACTGGTGGGGCTCCAATACAAGTCCATCAGAAAGAGTCTATTATGATGCAACTTTTAGTCCATGGCTAGTTTTAACTGTAACTGCAAGTCCTGGTAGTGTTAAAGCTGGAGGGGTGTCAACCATAACTGCGGACTTATGTCACGACAGTAAGGGCACTTATCATGATCCTGCCGGTGGATATGTTCCAGATGGGATAAAAATGAATTTAAGTGCAACATTGGGAACTTTAGGCGGCAAATCATTATCTACCATTAATGGAACTGCAAAAACTACTTTTAAAGGCGGATCAACAGGGGGCATTGCTAAAATTTTAGTTAAAGCGGACAGTCAAACTGCATATAAATATGTCACGGTAGACATTGCTCCGCCAAAAATAGCTTCAACCAGTCCCAAAAATAAAGCTGCAGGTGTTTCAAGAACAGGTACCATTAAAATCAAATTCAGTGAAAATATTAAAACAGGTGTGGACTGGTCTAAAATCTATGTGAAAAACAAGTATGGAAAAAAAGTTGCAATCAGTAAATCAATTTCAGGAAACTATCTCTATATTAAAACAACATCTAAAAGATACAGTTACTCATATTACGCAGTTTACATTCCAGTATCAGCAGTAAAAGACTATGTGGGGAATAACCTTACTAAATACTACACATTTAAATTTAAAACAGGGAAATACTAAATTCTCTGTTTTTTTCTATTTTTTGAGAATTTAGCTTTTTAAAAGTCCATTTCAACATTTTCTAAAAAGTTTGAAAAATTCCTGACAGTCTTTTTAAGGACCCTAAATCCTTCAGCATCATTTTTAACACCTTCAAGGGAGTCCTGCGACCAGAATGTCGCCCCTAAATTGGCCCCAAATGCGCCGCCGCTTACTGGAACGGCCCCGTTAAGTATATAAAAAGTGAATATTTGCTGGATTACAAGTTCCTGGCCGCCGTGTCTATCGCCCCCGACTGAAATGGCCATACCAACTTTTCCCCTCAAAAAGTTAATGTCTGCAGCGCCCATAGCTCTGGTCCTGTCCATAACCATTTTTAACTGAGCACTGATCCCTCCATTATAACATGGAGAAGCAAATACAAGTCCATCTGCCTCACGGATTAAATCATAGACTTCATACATATCATCTTTAATTATACATTCCTTTTTCTTTAAACAGTAGTTGCAGTGCCTGCAAGGGCTGATATCTTTGCCCCTAACGCTGAAAAAATTTGTCTCAAATCCTTTATCTTCAAGCATGTTTAAAGCTTCATTTAAAACATAGTCTGTAGCTTGTTTTCTTGGACTTCCGCATATACCTACTATCATTATTAACTCTCCGAGTATAGTGTATCTAATCAGACAAATAAAATTTGTGTGTGGAAATGCCCAGATAGAAGGGAATTTCTATTTTAAATAAGTGATCTTTTGTAATAGATAGACTCTTTTTAATTGAAAGATTATAAATTTTTGTAATATTCATGTGCTTAAAAAACTAAAATTTGCAAATTAAAGATTTGCAAAATTGAGATCTACGGTTTAGACAGTTTTGTGGCACGCAAAAATTTTTCAATTTTTGTTTGAATTATTTTCTTCAACTGTAAAATTTTCGTTAATCCATAGGCCTATCACGTTTAAATCCGGAAATAGATTTTTAATCCGGTTTACTGCAGTATTAATCTGCTTTTTATGAGTTATATCGTCAACTGGATTTCCAGCACAGTCATAATGGCCAACTACAAAAATATTTCTAGATCCATGCCCTGAAATCGAAACTTTCACATTTTTTATGATTTCATGGATATCTGAATTTTCAGCGGCTAAAAATCCGTCCATTCCAGCTTTAGTTACCATATCTACATATTTTACATTGTATTTTTCTGTAATCCAGTTAATGGCAGGTAATTGTACCCGTCCATCTATACAGTTCAAGCAGGTGGCAAAGGTCATGCATTTCCTCCGTGACTATTAATTATTTTAATTTATCTTAAAAACTAGAAATTTTGGTTTATAATACTTAAATAAAAATAGGTAAGCATAGCAGAGCTATGCTTTAAAAAATAAGTTAAATTGCTTCGTCTTCATCAAGAGCAAGTCTCATGGTGTCAGGGTCTTGAGGCATGTGGGCTAAGAAGTCTTCAGCTGCACGTCTTACATCTCTTGAACCTATGATGTACCTTCCGACAATGATGATGCTTGCACCGCTTGTAAGTGCCTTATCTACTTTGTCAGGTGTTATTCCACCTGCAACAGCGACAAGTCCGTTTTTACCAAGGATTTCTTTGATCTGGTTGATGTTACCCCATTCTGTTACTTCTGCTTCAGCTTCTCCACGTTCTTTTGCAGCGGTTTCGAGGTCAACATTTCTGTGTAACAGGACAATGTCAGGTTTAAATCTTAATGACTGGAGTTTTTCAACGAAGTTTTCCACGTTCATCATGTCCAGTATGGAATATATTCCCTGTTTCATTGCTTCATGGATTGCTTTTTCGATGGATTCGACGGTTCCGAGTCCAGAAATTGCAACAGCGTCAGCAGTTTCATCTGCAGCTATTTTAACTTCTACTCTTCCGACATCGAGGGTTTTAAGGTCTGCAATTATAAATGCGTCTTTTCGCAGTTCTCTGATTTTGCTTATAACTCCAACACCGAATTTTTTAATTAGCGGTGTTCCAGCTTCAAGCAGTATTCTTTCACGGTTTGGAAGGCTGTTTATTATCCTTTCAACATCATCAAAGTTGTCTAAGTCGAGTGCAACCTGTAAGTATGGTGGGTTCCATAGTTTTACTACTTTAAAGCCCATTATAGGGTGTGCACCACGGTCTTTTTCAGCTAAAACTTTTCCAACTGAAGGGTATCCTTCCATTGCTCTTCTTATTGCCAATTTTGTTGCCCCGTAGTTGTACTGATAAATTTTACGATAATCGCTTGCTTCAGGGTGTATGAAAACTGAAGCGAGTATTACTAAATCTTCTGCTTTGTCTTCAGGGATTAATCCTTCTTGAACTGCGTCTGCTACTGCTCTACTTACTGCAGTTTGAGCAGGGCCGAATATTTTTTCTGCATCGCACAAATCTTTCACAGTTACTTTAGGTATAATTAATGTGGCAGGCTTTGTAAGTAAGTTAGGCCTTATAACTGAAAGTAAGGGTGTGTGTCCTATTGATAGTTGTGTTAAATTATTTACAAATGCTGTACCAGCAGGGCCGTTTTTGTCCCCAATTACTAGATCAACGTGAGCTACTTCATTTCCGCTTCCTATTAAAGCTTCTCCTATATGATACATAATTGTTATCCTCCTAGATTAGTCTAAAATAATGTATTGAATTAGTGTAAATATAGTTTTAGTTTTTTAAAATCATAAATGTTAGTTTAATATTTTTATTGTAATGTGTGTGAATATTTTTGATCAACTGCTCAAAAATCCTATGGATTTTTGGCACCTGAAAATCGAAGCAATCAAAAACTACGTTTTTGATGCGTCAAAATTCTTTGAATTTTGACAGATTTTCGACGGCTTTTTCCAAAAAAAGGTTGGTGTGAATATAGTTTTAGTTTTTTAAAATCTATTAAATGTTGGTTTAATATTTTTGTTGTAATGGGTATGAATATATTTCTAGTTTTCTGTTAATTTAAATTGTGATTGGGAAGCACCAACAATTTAAGTTCCGTTTTTAAAAACTGAAAATAAGATTATATTTCTAAATAAAAGAAAAAAGAGAGGGGATTAATTAATCCGCAAGGTTGCCGTTTATAAAGTCGTCATAACCTTTAAGGTCCAGCATTCCGTGTCCAGAGAAGTTAATTATAATATTTTTCTCTTCTCCGGTCTTTTTACATTCCAGTGCTTCGTCCATACCTATTTTTATAGCGTGGCATGTTTCTGGAGCTGGGACTACACCTTCACATTTTGCAAATGTGGTTCCGCTCTTGAATATATCTCCCTGTTTTACTGAACGGGCTTCTACAAGTCCTTCATGTACGAGTAATGATACCAGTGAGGACATTCCGTGGTAACGTAATCCTCCAGCGTGTACAGATGGAGGTACGAAGTCGTGTCCTAGTGTGTACATTTTTAAAAGAGGTGTTAAACCTGCGGTGTCACCAAAGTCGTATTTGTACTCTCCTTTTGTAAGGGTTGGGCATGATGAAGGTTCTGCTGCTATGAATTTACAGTCAATTTTCTCGTCAATTTTATCTTTAACGAATGGGAAAACTGCTCCTCCGAAGTTACTTCCACCGCCCACACATGCTACAATTACATCAGGGTCTTCACCTAAAATTTCCATCTGTTTTTTGGTTTCAAGACCAATAACTGTTTGGTGGAGTAGAACGTGGTTTAAAACACTTCCAAGGGAATAATAAGCTTTTTCATCCTGTAGTGCATCTTCCATAGCTTCTGATATTGCAATTCCGAGTGCTCCTGGGTGATTTGGGTCTTCACTCAGTATTTTTCTTCCAAATTCAGTTTTATCACTTGGGGAAGGTATAACATCTCCATCGTATATCTGCATGATGGTTTTTCTGTATGGTTTTTGCTGGAATGAAACTCTAACCATGTAAACAGTACATTCCATGCCCAGCATGGAACATGCAAGTGATAACGCTGTACCCCACTGCCCTGCACCGGTTTCTGTTGTAAGACGTTCAACACCGTCTTTTTTAGCGTAGTATGCCTGTGCAATAGCAGTGTTTAATTTATGGCTTCCAGTTGGGGAAGTATCTTCTCTTTTGTAGTATATTTTAGCTGGGGTATCCAGGTAGTCTTCAAGACCAGTTGCTCTAAATAACGGGCTTGGCCTTCCGATCATTTTATAAACTTTTCTTACTTCTTTTGGAATCTCAATCCATCTTTCTGTAGACATTTCCTGTTCTAAAACGCCTTTAGAAAATACTTTAGGCAAGTTTCCTAGCTGCTGTCCTTCCTCTGTCTGTGAGGGCGCGGGAAGTTCTACAGGTAGGTCTGCTGCTATATTATACCATTTTTTGGGTATGTCTTTTGAGGATAGTGTAACCTTATACATTAAAAATCACCATTTAATTTTATTAAGACCATATAATCTGTGATATTATTAAATCTTTGTTGTACATATCTGTACTTTAATAATTATGGATTTTATGTTATGAATAAGTTTTGGTTTTTGATTATAAAAATAGTATGCCAAATTAACATTAAGGGGCCGTCAAGAGGAGTGATCCAAGAATAAGTTCCATTAAAATTAGTGACTTTGGTATTTTATGGGTCTAGATAAGTGGGCAGCTCGAAGTGTGGGAAGATATATAATGGTGGATACTCAATTTTTTTCAAGGGGAATGGTAAAGTAAAATGTTGAACCTTCACCAGGTTCTGAGTCAACCCAAACTCTTCCTCCATGGCGGTCTATAATTCTTTTAACAATGGCTAAACCTATTCCTGTGCCCTGATATTCTCCGATAGCGTGCAATCGCTTGAAAACTTCAAAAATCTGGTCACTGTACTGCTCTTCTAATCCAATTCCATTGTCACTGACACTGAAAACATATTCATTCTCTTCTTTATGGGTGGAGATATAAATTTTGAGTTGTACTCTCTCATTACGGAATTTAAGCGCATTTCCAATTAAATTCTGGAATACTCGTACTATCTGGCCTTTATCTGCAAAAATTACTGGAAGTTCATCATTCGTTATTTCAGCATCAACTTCACTAACTGCGGATCCTAAATTACTTAAAGCGTAGTTCAATGCATCTTCAGATTCAAATTCTGTAAATTCATGCCCTCGTGTCCCGACACGTGAATAATCAAGCAAACCCTGAATCATTTGTTTCATTCTCCTTGAACCGTCAACCATAAATTCAATGAATTCATCAGCATTAGAGTCTAGTTTACCTTTATACCGTCTTTCGATTAGTTGAGCATAACTGGCAATGGTTCGAAGCGGTTCCTGCAGGTCGTGGCTGGTAATGTAGGCAAAACTTTCTAATTCTTTATTGGAGCGTTCTAATTCAGATATAGTTTCTTTTAATTTTTCTTCTGCTTTCTTACGTTTGGTAATATCAGTCATGAAGCCTTCTAATGTTGGATTTCCATTTTCATCTTTTCCAAAATCTCTAAAGGAGAGATCTCCAATTATTATTTTTCCATCTTTTCGCCTGTAAAGATTTTCAGTTTTAAACCAGGCATTATCTTTTAAAGCAGATTTTAAAAAGCCTGGCCTTAAATCTTTGTTGACATAGATAATATCTGCAATAGATGCTTTATTGGCGGTTGAAACTAAATCTTCGGGAGAATCATAGCCTAAAAGCTTTGCAAGTTCAGGATTAACATCAATATATTTTCCATCCAATGTTGAATGAAAAATACCTACAGGTGCATTCTCATATAAAGAACGATACTTTATCTCTTTTTCCTTTAAAGTTTCGTAAGCATCCTCTAATTTTAATGCACGTTCTTCAACCTGTTCTTCGAGGTGATCTAAAGTATTTTTTAATTCTATTTCAGCTTGCTTTCGTTTTAAAGCTTCAACAAAAGCGACAGAAAGAGTTTCAATATTATCTTTATCTTCTTCAGTGTAACCCCCTTCTTTGTTCGCTAAAGCAATCAGTCCTATTGTTGTATTACCTTGTTTCAGTGGAACTCCTAAAAAAGATTTAATTGGGGGATGTCCTTCAGGGATGCCGCGTTTATCAGGGTCGGAATCAGGGTCATTTACGATTTGACTTCTCCCTTCTTTTACTGTCCGCCCCCAGTAACTTACAATTTCCATGTCGCTCAATAATTCCCGTGCTTTTTTGGGATCTGCTGTACATGCATCCCCTCCTGGAGGACTTACAGCACGGTCATCTAAACGCCCGTTTTCATTAACTTCCCCTATGAAACTGAAATCACTGCCTGTTAATTCTTCTGCAACTTCAAGGCACTTTTCCACGACTTCTTCAATAGTTTCACAGGTTAAAGACTGCTGGAATACTTTGTTAATGCCGTTTAACAATTTATTTTGCCTGTTAATTTGCATTTCAGAGTTTTTATGTTCTGTAATGTCACCAACAACTCCCATTACTCGAACTGGATGGCCTTTGTTATCATAATGAACTTTTCCATCCACTTCGATCCAATGTATGCTACCATCGGGCCATATAACTCGATTTATATGTTTTAAACTGCCTGTTTTCATGGCAATAGTATATGCATCTAGAATATGCTGTCGATCTTCAGGCAGCACGTATTTCATGGCTTTTTCAAATCTCCACTCTGCTTGAGCCTTTTTAAAACCCCAAATCTGATCATGGCGCAATGAACGAATAGCAACATCAGTTTTAAGATCTAGATCCCAAGTGCCGAGATTAGCGGATTCTAATGCAAGACGTAAATGCTCTTCATTATCAAGTAAAACATCTTTTTCACGCTCAGTAATATCTTGAATTTGAACTAAAAAGTTAGAATCAGTAACAGAAACAGTCCAATCAATAAAAGCAGTTCCTGATCTTGTGGGAACATAAAACCCTTTATTTTTTATATCATCATAATTCAATTGAGATTGAAACTTAATTAACCCCTTTTCAAGTAATTCAAGCTTTTTTAATGCGATATCGGGATTATCAAATAAATTAACTTTTTTAAAATTATCTATGGAGTCAATACCTGCTATTTTTAAGGCAGTCGGGTTAGCATCAATTAAATTACCTTTTTTATCATAACAAAAAATGCCGAGGGGGGACTTATCAAATATTTCTTTGAATATATTATCTTTTTTATTCAAAATGTGGCTCTCCCATCAAGTGATAATTAATATTATCTGATAAATTAGAAAGAAGTTACTATTATTTACTTGTTTTAAAGATTTAAAACTTTTTAATTAGTTTTTATGTGGAGATGATATTTTTTGATTTAAGTTCTTTAATTTTAAAATAGTAATTTAAGTAAATTTGAGGTTTTACTGCTAAAATAAGATTTAAAATGCATGAAGTGGGGTGTGGGGGGCGAATTTTTATTTAAATCTGGAATTAACGTGGAAATTAATAGTAGTGGAAAATGATCCGCCCCTCGGTTTTAATATTTAGAGTTTGAGGTATCATACTTTTTGGTACTAAAAAATCTGTACTTTCAAAATTATTAGCATTGGTTTAATTTAACTAATAAATGATATGTTTTGATTTTAACCGTTTATTAAGTATGGAGAATAACTCTATTACTATTATGGGTTATTGGAGTGTGTATTCCATTAAAAGAAATCCAATCCCTACTAAAAGATAGATAATACAGTATAAATAAAATAAATTTTTGTTTTGTTTTGTAGGATTTTTTCTATACCAATCATACACAATAAGACTCATAATTACGTAAGATGTGAGAAATAGGTAATTGTGGAGTGTAATAGAACATGCAGTTAGAAAGATGAAAACTAGAATAATTGAAACAGTTTCTTTTTTTATATTCATTAAATCACAGTATCTGTTCTTTTCATTTAAAGTTATATGTGGGTGTAAAGAAGGTATTTAATATGTTAAAGCGCTGATAAGTTGTAAAATTCCTGCTAAGAAAAATCCAATGGCAGGTAAAAGTCCGTACTTGTATCTTTTAGGATTTATTTTATATTCGCGTATAATAAAAAGGCTTGCAAGTATAAAACCGACACCTGATATTAATTTAAGATAAAAAACTGTATCAAACATAATAATCTCCAATTATAATACAATGAACCATTAAGAAGATGAAACCATGATTATCACGATAGTTTCTTTTTTATATTTATTTTAACTCTCTAAAAGTAATTCTCCTGATTTTTTAGCTTTTTCTAACCTATGATCTAATTTTACACATTATCAAGATATTTTTTGGATTCCTGGTATTTTCTTTCTTTTTTAAGAGGTATACTTTTATACCCTACTGCTGCATCTTCATGATATATCTTACTGGCTTTATCAAAACATTTCCGTGCTTTCTCATATTTTCTCTGAGTTACTAATTCAACACCTTCACCATATAACATTTCAACTTCACTCACAGTGAAAAGTGTAGAATAGTATTTTTGCTTGTCTACATTCTCTGGATCTGGAACTCTTTTATAAACCGCGTACATTTCAAGGTATAGTACATAGTAATATATTCGAAGTTTATATCGTAGAGGGTAGTAGTGTATTGTAATGCCTGAAGGATACCAGAAATTGCATACTGCCCTATTGCCCCATGGTGCCCAAATAGTCCATCTAGGGAAATATGACCATCTTATAACTGGATATGGGATATATCTATCTATTACAATAGTACGATATTTCCACTCACCCTGATGCCAACGCCATTTCACTGTTCTTATTGTATGTCAGTCCTTAAATGCAGGTTTGAAAAACTCGGTGAAAAAGCCTGGGAAATTGCACAAAAAAAACGACAGGACAATTGTCACTTATGAAGATGCTGATGAAGCGCTTAAACAGATAATGACAGAAAAAAGAATAATCCAAATATATTAAATTAATTTAAAAATGAATAAAATCAGACTATTCTAGCTTGCAAAAACTTTTGTTGCCCAAAAATTCATATAATTGAATTTATTTATAAATTAAAGCATATATTGGCCGATAAAAATATAAAACGCACAATTTACCATATTTTTTCGTTTTTGAAATTTTATTATTACATTAAATACACTCAAATTGGATTAAAGGATAATTTTCACTAAAAACAGCTTATATAAAGTATGTTTAATTAGTAAGCGTAAATTTATTATGAATATTTTGTAAATAGGTGATAATAAATATTTAATACTTTAGTAGCGAAATATTAATGAATAATATGATTTTTAAAAAAGGTAAAAGGGGATGATATATTGGAGAAAAAATTTATTTTAATTATAATCGGCATAATAGCGTTAGGAGCGGTTATAGTAGTTCCAGGATACATGCAATCTGAAAATAAGACTACCCTACAAAATAATGCTCCTGTAGCGCAAAACACATATAATACTTCAAATTCTACAGGTACCCCCTCAAATACCACCGGTACATCTAATCCAAATCAAACTGTACAATCAAACAGTTCTCAAAATGTTCAAAATTCCAAAAATACTCAAAATAAACAAGATACGCAAACTACATCCAGTTCCAAAAGCAAATCAAATATTATAAGTGCTGCAAAAGCAAAACAAATAGCTTTACAAAGTGCAGCATCACCCGAAGGTGTAATTGCACATTATCCGAGCCTTATTACATTTAACGGGCGGCTAATCTGGAGAGTGCCTCTTTTTAAGAATGGTAAAACCGTAAGCCTTATAGATGTAGATGCTCATACTGGTGCATGCCTTGGAGGAAGCTGTTAAATACTTTCATTCCATTCTCTTTTATGTACAGTTTTTTAAATTTTTTATAACAAATCTAAAGAATTAATAGACTTAGATAGCTGTTAAATCAACGTATTTATTATTTAAAGCTTTAATATAATTAGGATTTACTTTCAAAGCTTTATCATGCCCTATTATTTTTTTTATTTTTTCCCATGTATTTATGATATTATAAGCATATCCTGCACTTACAATTGTAAATATTCCAAGCGTTAAGTAGTACAATATTGTATCTGTTTGATTTGCACCCGGATAAATTGGTTGAATTAAACCGTCTATCCACATTGCCACTAAAAGCGCTGCTACCACTCCAAAATAAACTGTTTTATTATAATATTCTACAATTTGAAACACACCAGTTATAATAAATATCATGGAGAGAATTAAAAATGGAAATAGGTTAAATGATGGACCCATCAAATACTTCCAAGTAACAAGCATTAAAGATATAATCCCAACTCCTATTGTAATTAAACCCGGATTTTCGATTTCATAAAAACAATACCTCTTTATCTTTTATACTAAACATGGAATATATATTCTCCTTAAAAATATTTTAAGTAGAAATCACAGCAAAAGAGTGATTTCTTTGAAACTCTTTTTAATATATATCTATAGTGGATATCTGTTGTAATAATATCCAAATGGTTGTCCTGTTGCTGATCGCAAAAATTCTTCACCTACAATGTTGTCCTGATATATTGTTTGTCCATCAGCTTTTATTTGTAGCCAAGGATCTTTAAACCAATCTCCTCCATTAAGTCTATAATCCCACAAAGCCATTTTTCCTCCACTCAAAACACCTACTACACTAGTAACAGTAACTGCACCTTCAAGAATACCACTTACTGTACCTATTGTCGCGAAAGATAGACTTGCTTCAGTAAAAAGAGCTCTTTCTAGGTTTGCTTCATTGATTTCAATCTTTATCTTGCGATAATAACTATACGAGACCCAACGCCCAGGTACATGATGAGCTATCCGGACCCAATGCCCCCTGGTTATAGTTACATATCTTGTAGTCCATTCAAAATGAGGTATAGGTATCACACCCCAAAGATAAGAAGTACCTACCCATTTTAACCAAGGAATACCTATGGTTATGCCTTTTACCCATTTATAGGTATAATAAGTATAGCCTTTTATCCATTTGTATTCTGTAAATTTTACAACTTTTGTATAATGCCAATTTCCTTTGATGGCCTGCATTTCACTGTCACTTAAGATTGTGGCGTTTGCTGGCACTTGTCCATTAATTAGCAGTGCAACTCCAGTATAGAGTTCATTGAATTTGCCAATGTCATTTCAATGTTTCCCAGGTTATGATCGAATAGATAAACTGTTGTATTAGTGATGTTTGAAAATCTATGATTTTCAACAGGAAAAATCTCTGATTTTTCCATGTTTTGCACAACTTCGAAGTGATTAACTCCATTGATGGATAGAACTACCATATAATTGGTTTCAAGTTGATCAACGGTTAATCTTACTCCTATTGCAGTTGCTCCTTTGGCTAGTGCTGCTGTTTTCAATCCGTACAAACTTGTTCCAGTTTCGTCTGTACCTGTGAAATCTAGTTCATTTCATATCTCATTATATATTCCATCGTCTGTCTGCAGTTTAATTCTAAATTACACATAGTGTTCTATTTTAAAAATTTTCCTCTATTTTTAGCATATACAACGAGTAATAATATAAATATAACAGATCCTACTTGAGTATAAAATTCTATTGACAATTTAAAAGGCAAATATAGATAAAATAGTATCCATACTACCACTTGAAATAGTATTATACTTAAACAAGCAATAAAAAATTTTTTAGATAAATAAATTCCATTTAGGAATATACCTACTAAAATAATGAACAGTGGAAGGAAGAAATATAGATCTAAAGTAGATTTAGAACTTAAAAAGCTGAATAGAAAATTAAATAATAACAATATACCACTAATAATCAGGATAATTTGAATTAAAATTATGCTAATTTTACTTTCATATTTTTTCAATTTCACTCACCGCTATACTATTCTATTAAATTTTTAAATCATTTGAATTATTAAAAATAAAAAAAAATAAAAATTTTTTTTTGATTTTGGCTTAATTCATAGATCTTTCACTAGATTCACAGTATTATTCAGTTTCATAGACCCATGCTGGATTATTCCAATAGTCTTGAACCTCCTGAATACCTCCAAGAAACAAAGGGTTAACACCACCGACTATGACACTTAGTCCTCCGGGTCCCGTATAAGCCGTAACGGCTACACTTGCCCACAAATAAAATCCGACTTTACTTGCACCTGCAAGTATATGCTTTTCGTTTTCCCAGTTGTATTTCTTGACTACTTCGAATGTTGTCCTCTTTGTCCAGTAACCTGGCTTGTATTTCCATATTGTTTTCCAGTACCCCCTATTTATTTTGACCCATTTTACGCGGAGTTCAGGATGTGGGAATACATACCAGTAAAAAGGACCCCAATGAATCCAATATCCCCTAACAAAAACTAAATAAGGTATTGGTATAGAATAACTAGTGTCTACCCACCGTTTTCCTGCTTTATAGTAGTATCCAGGTACCCACACTTTTGTAACGGTTTTACGGACTTTATATGCTAATGCTTTGATATTCTGCATTTCATAGTCCGTTAATAATGTACCATTTATTTGTATAGTACCATTTGATATTACTAGTGCATATCCAGTGTAGAGTTCGTTGAATTTATCCATTGTCATTTCAATGTTTCCCAGGTCAGGGTCAAATAGATACGCAGTTGTATCTGTGATATTTTGCACAACTTCGAAGTGATTAATTCCATTGATGGATAGAACTATTATATAGTTAGATCTAAGCTGATCTATGTCTAATATTGCTCCCACTGCAGTTGCCCCTTTAGCTAGAGCTGCTGTTTTCAATCCGTACAGGCTTGTTCCAGTTTCATCTGTTCCTACCAGTTCAGCGAGTTTAGCTTAGGTGGTGTAAATTTTATTATACAAACAGATTATCAATCATGAATAATAAGTTATAGTCAATAATTTTCCTTAAAGATATTGGGTTTAAAAAGTAATGAAATGACAACAACATATGCTAAAACTCCAAAAGCAAAAAATGCGTATTCTCTACTGTTCTGTAGATATGTTAGTTTATATAAATAGTTATCAATCAATATTATACTTTGAACTACTATTATGGATAAAAAAATTACGTAATAAACAATACGATTGTAATTAATGAGCTTAGATGTAGAAATCAATACTCCTATAATGCCCAAACAAAGTACTAGTAATCCCGGATTTCCTGAAGATAAGTAATTGAAAAATACACCCACTAATATCATTAACATGATAATAAAAAAATTTCTTTTGTTCATTTTCTTTGCCTCTTTAAATTCTTTAGATTCCTAAAAAAGTATTAAATAAAGTGTCTAATAAAACACTTTATTTAACATAGAGGTATCCTGTTAGTTACTCTTTTTCTCATAGAGAAGTATCCACGTTTAGCACTGAATAAATCACTTGCTCATAATCATCCACTCCATACTAGGGTCTATACAATTTACATATCCCTCTCCTGCTCCAGTGGGATTAGGATCCGGATTAACAATATTGGTAAAGTCAGTTGAATAGACACCCATTGCAGTGAAAATTCCGGATGCGGCAGTTCCATGTGTTAAGATCGAACCTACACCAGAGATTAAACTTGTTCCAACGGTTTCCACTCCAAAGTAACCTGCACTAGCTAAAGTAGCAGTTGCTCCAATGAAGTTTTTATAGTTTATGTCCTTTTGTTCTGCTTCTCTTACATAAGCCACGTACGATTCGAAATATCCTGGCACATAATACCATATTTTATGTTTGATGTATAGGTGATAGTAGTGTATTGTAATGCCTGAAGGATACCAGAAATTGCCTACTACTCTATTACCCCATGGTGTCCAAATAGTCCATCCGGGAAAATACGACCATCTTATAACTGGATAAGGGATATATCTATCTATTACAATAGTATAATATCTCCACTCAGCAGGATGCCAACGCCATTTTATTGTTCTTACTGTATGCCACAGTCCTTTGATACCACTCATCTCGTTATCAGTCAACTGTACAGCACCTGGTATCTCCTCGTTTAAGACGAATGCATATCCAGTGTATAGTTCATTGAAGGTAGTTAAATTCATTTGTATAATTCCTAAGTTAGGATCGAATAAAGTTACTGTGTCATTAGTTATGTTTTGTATAACGTCAAAGTGGTTATAACCATTGATTTTTAAAACCACAATATAATTGGTTTGAAGTTGTTCAACAGTTAATTCATAGCCATATGCATTTATTCCCTTAGCATTAGCTGCATGTTTTAAACCCAATAAACTAGTTCCGGTTTCGTCTGTACCTGCTATTTTTGCCATTTCAGCTTCTGTGGTATAAATTCCTATACTTTTCAGGATTGTGGCTAAAGCTGCAGGTCCACAGGTGTAGATAGTTGTGGCCATTATCACATCACCAGAATCTACTACTGAAGTATCTGTAAGCCAGTTGTCAGTGAAACTATTCCCTGATATAATAGTGCCAATGGAGTTGTAGTAAGTGATTCCTGCACCATTATCATTAAGATTGTTTCCAGTTACACAATTGTTGTTGGTATCATAAAAATAAATTCCCACCCAATTAACTGTAACATTGTTTCCACTTATGTTGATATTGTTAGAATGGAACATATAATTTCCATAGTAATTATTACTTATATTGTTTTCAGTTATTACGTTGTAATTTGAAAGTACAGCGTATATACCATTTTCATTCTTTGTTATAAGGTTATACGATATACTGTTACCACCAGATTTATAAAGAGATATTCCATTAATACCATTTTTTATCGTGTTTTCTGTAATATTATTGTTTCCTGACAAGTATAAATAGATATTTCGGCTACTATTACTTATAACATTATTCTTTATGGTGCAGTCATAGGCATGACTTAACGATATACCATAAGAAATACCTGCACCAATAATGTTAAGTCCTTGTATAGTCGTTCCACTACCTGAATTAACCACCAAAATAACGCTTTTATCAGATTTAAGTGGTTTAACAATTACATTCGCTCCTGTAGCTGATTCAATTTTAATTCTTTTGTTAACAGCGACATTTTCGGTGTAGGTACCTTCTGCTATAGTTAGAGTATCCCCATCTCTTGTATCAGCATCGTCTATTGCTTCCTGTATGCTGGCAAAACTTTCTTGAGTCCTGGTATTATATACTCCCAGTACATTTACACTGGTTATGTTGACTGATTGGGATACTGTTTGGTTATCTAGAGTTGCTGAGACATTAGCTGTGCCTGATGTTGTGCTTGTGAGTTTAAGCTCTGCTTTACCTTTTTTAGTGGATCCTGAAGTATTAATAGTTCCAATTGTTGAGTTGAAATAAACTGGTATGTCATCAGGTATATTACCGTCTGATGATGTGTCATTTCCCTGGTTGTTGTGGGTTAAATCAGCAGTTATCTTGTAGTTATAATATGTGCCGTTGCGGTCTGAGCGGTCAGTAGAACTGTTTATAGATAGTATTAACCATGGGTTGTATGTTACATTTCCACCAGCTATGTTAATATCACTAGGGTTGGTTGAGGATACAATTGGGTTATTAGAACCCCACCAGTTATTAGTCGCATTAACAGTACCATTACCTAAATTATAAAGTCCATATCTACTATTTCCAACAATCTGGTTAAAGTGAACCTCTGTCGAAGAGTTATTTAGATAGATTCCATCCATATTATTAGAGAGGATATTACTGCAAATTCTGTTCTTATCTGAATTCTGGATGTTAATTCCAGCAAAAGCATTTGAAGTAATTTTATTGCTTGATATTTCATTTTCAGATCCTGTGCTGATAAGTACGCCGTTTACACTGTTGTTTAATATGTTATTTCCAGAAATCACATTTTCCTTAGAGTTGTAGATGTATATACCATTATTACTGTTTGTTATATTATTTCCAAGTATTTGGTTTTCATTTGAATTGTTGATATAGATACCCGCATTTCCAGTAGATCCATTCAGGATAAGATCTTGTATAGTTGTGCCATTTCCGCCAATGTTTATGGTAAATATTGGTAGACTAGAATTTAAAGCCTGTATTGTCACATTAAGATCAGAAATTGGCCTTATAGTAACTTTTTTGTTTATTACAACGTTTTCCAAGTATGTGGATTTTTCCAGCCATATGGTGTCACCACTTATAGTGTCTACATCATCTATAGCTTCCTGTATGCTGTTAAATATTTCCTGAGTTCTGAAATTAAAAGTCCCGTTAGGATTGGACAATGCTAACCATGGAATAACCGAAACTTCTTCAGGAGCGGTTTCATTAGCGTTGTAAGATGTCATTATTTTGGAGAACATGTAAATCAGTGATTCATAACGCATTGTGTCTCCTATGCTTGTGTTTGTGACATTGTTAGGTGCTGTTCCATGTGAGTCCATGTAAGATTTAATGTATTTAGCCATGTCCACAAATTCACTGTTAACTATAGTTCCGCTGGTTATGTTTTCTGCAGGGCCTGTTGGGGCTCCAGCACTATCCAAGATTATGGAAGTGTTCAAATAGCTTTCAATATTTATGATTGCATTAGCTGTGAGCTTAAGGAATTGAGGCATAGTTACAGCAGTTCCCGATATAGTTACACTGCTTGGAAGTGCGTGATTAGTATCAACATAGGATTTAACTGTTTGTGATGCATTTTTTATCTGGTCTGTTGTTATAAACATTGTACTTGGATTTGAAACAATTGACCATGGAGTCACAGTGATAAATTCTGGTAGGGTACTTGTTGCATTGTAAGAGCTTAAAATTTGGCTGTATATGTAAACCAGTGATTCAAAGCGTAAGTTACCCATGTTAATAGTTCTGTAATCGGGTGCTTTTCCATTAGTATACATATAAGAAATTATATCATTTGCAAGGTTTATGTAATCTGTATCAGCAATAGTTCCATTAGTAGTTACGGTTTCTGATGGACTTGTAGCTGCATTGTAACTTTTAAGCGAAATGGATGTGTACAGAGACTGATCTATGTTTAATAATGCAGTAGTTGCAAGTTGTAAGAATTGAGACATAGTCACAACAGTTCCATTAATAGTTACATTAGTTGGTAATTGATGGTTAGTTTCTATGTAAGACTGTACTGTTTTGGCTGCGTTTTCTACCTGATTATTCGTAAAGAAAGCGGTGTTTGCATTTGAAACAACTGACCATGGAGTTACAGTGACATTTTGTGGTAATTCTGTTCTATTACCATAATAATCCATAATTAAAGAGTACAGATAGACCAGTGATTCATAACGTATATTTCCTAGGTTACTGGAGGTATAGTTAGGTGCTTGTCCGTTGGAATCCATATAAGAGATTATGTTATTTGCAAGGCTGAGATAATCTGTATTGTTAAGACTTCCTCCAGTTACAGTTTCAGAAGGGCTGCTCGGTGTATTGTAACTCTGTAAAACAATTGTCGCGTTTAATTTTCCATTTATGTTTGTTACTGCAGTAGCTAGAAGTTTTAAAAACTTAGGCATACTTACAGAAATTCCAGATATGGTTACGCTACTTGGGAGAGCGTGGTTTGTTTCTACGTATGATTTTACAGTTCCTGCAGCATTTTTAATTTGATCTGTAGTTATAAATGCAGTATTTGCATTTGAAACAACTGACCATGGCCTCACTGTGATCATATCTGGCAAGGTATAATTATTCGTCTTGTAAGAACTTAAAACCTGGCTGTACATGTAGATCAGTGATTGGTAGCATATATTTCCTAGACTGCTGCTTTGGTAGTTAGGTGCTCTTTCATCACCGTACATGAAAAATTCTACCTGTCTTGCAAGGTCAAGATATTGTGTTTGGTTAAGAGTGCCGCCAGTTACGGTTTCTGGTGTGTCTGTAGGTGGTCCGTAACTTCCTAGAACTAATTGGCCAGTATAGGTACTATTTATGTTGTGTAATGTGGTGGTTAACAGTTTCAGGAATTGAGGCATGCTTACAGCAGTTCCAGATATGGTTACGCTGCTTGGAAGGGCATGATGGGTTTCTATATAGGTTTTTACAGTTTCTGCCCCGCTGATTATCTGGCCCGCGTTGAAAGTTACAGTACCTGGACTTGCAACAGTTGTCCATGGGTTGACTGTGACATACTGTGGAAGTTTATCGTTTACGTTGTAGTAGTTTATGATCTGGCTGTACATGTGGACTAAACCTTCATATCGCATGTTTCCCTGTGAAGTCCATGCATAGTTTGGTGCTTGTCCATTGGAATTCATGAAAGAGAGGACATTATCTGCAACAGTTAAATAATTTTCATAGTTAATTTTTCCACTTGCCAGTGTTTCAGAGGGACTGGCCGGTGCACTGTAACTTTGAAGAACAATTGATTGGTATAAGCCTGCATAGATATTTTTAAGTGATGTAAGTTCCAGTTTCAGGAATTGAGGCATTGTAATTTGCCTTCCAGATATGGTTACACTGCTTGGAAGCGCATGGTTAGTTTCTACATAATTTTTAACAGTCCAAACTACTGTGTTTATCTGATCCATAGTTATAAACACAGTATTACTGTTTGTAACAGTTGTCCAGGGAGTAAGTGTTATATAACCTGGCAGACGTAGTTTATTGCTGGCTGAGTTGATTATTTCAGCGTACGTGTAAACCAGTGATTCATAACGTATGTATCCTCTTACAGTCGTTACGTAGTTTGGTGTGTATCCATTGATATCCATGAAATTGATAATTCTATTTGCAGCGTCTAAATAATCTGTGCTGTTTAGATTTCCGCCAGTGATGCTTTCATAAGGATTTGGTGCTGTATTATAATTGCGTAGAATAATTGACTGGTATAGGTTATCATTAGCATTAACCAGGTATGTGATTTCAAGTTTCAGGAAATTAGGCATGCTTACTTTAGAACCCAGAATGGTTACGTGATCAGGTAACTGATGTTTAGTTTCTATGTAAGACTGCACAGTATCAGCAGCATTCCGTATTTGATCCATAGTTATGAATGCAGTGCTGTTGTTTGCAACAGTTGTCCAGGGGTTGACTATAATGTAGTTGGGTAAAATTTCTGCCACCTGGTATGATTTTAGAATTTGGGCAAATGTGTATACAAGCGATTCATAACGCATGTTTCCTAGACTGATTGTTCTATAGTCGGGTGCCCTTCCATTAGAGTCCATATATGATTTAATACTGTTTGCAAGGTTTAAATAATCTGTTTTGTTGAGATTTCCACTTGTAGTTATGGTTTCTGAAGGGTTAGTCGCTGCCGTGTAATTTCCCAGGGAAATTGAAGAGTTTAGGCTGCCATTTATATTTATTGCTGCCGTGGCTATAAGTTTCAGGAATTGGGCCATGTTCACTGTTGTTCCATTAATGGTCACATTAGCTGGTAAATGGTGATTAGCTTCCACATATGTCTGTACTGAACTTGATGCATATTCTAAATCGTCCAAACTGAAGTTTGGCATGTTAGTGTCGATGGTATAAGTTGCAGTTTGTGTCGCTCCCTGATTACCTGCTGCATCCCGGCCATAGTATTTTAAAGTTGTTACTCCTTGACCAAGACTTAATGCGACTGTTTTAACCTGATTATTCCATGTAGTGCCGTTATTTGTGCTGTAATAAACTTTTGGGTTTGAATCATGGCTGTCAGTAGCTGTTAAAGTCACACTTTGTGCAGTACTGTATGAACCCGGCGCAAGACTATTACTCACACTGGGGGGGACGTTATCTATTACCACACCCGTAGAATCCACACCAGTATAATAAACTACCGAAACGTAATTTGGGAGGTATCCATTATCCTGATAAAAGTTTACCACTTTAGAATACGTGTAAACGAGTGATTCATAACGGATGTTTCCTAAACTGCTGGACGCATAATTAGGCGCCCGACCATTTGTATTTATATAATTATACACATTATTTGCAACCGTAACATAATCAGCTTTGTACAAGTTGCCTGTTGCTGACCCTGAAGGACCAGTAGGACTACTTACGCTGCTTATATTTACAGGTGCTGTGGAACCTGAATTAAGCTGCACCGTAGTCTTAGTAAGCGTCTTTAAAAACGATGGTGCACTACTGTTCTTATCAGATACCATCACATAACCAGGTATATTACCATGAGCTTCCGTATAATTTTTAACCCCTTCTGAAGCCAGTTCCGTTTCAGTGAGATTCAAACTCGCTGCTGAAACAACTCCCATAAATAGGGCTAATACCATACAAAAGCTTATTAATATTAAAATTCTTTTAATATTCTTCATAATTCACCTCCAGCATTTTTTGGTAGTATCTGTGTCATTTGCTACAGATACTTCGTAATAAAGTTTAAAATAGTATTATTAATAGTCAAAAAGTTGTTTCCTTTGTAATATTTTCACCCCCTTTCTATTGAAAAGAAATACTATTTTCTTTTCGAGTATGACTAGTTGTCACTTAGGCTTATGTTTTTAAGCATATTATTGTGAATTTCAGTATGTTTTTATTACATTTGTTGTGAATTAAATCATAATTTTATATTATTTAGTAATAATTATGGAATATACAAAAATAAGATTATGAGAATGTTAATAATTTGCGTTTAAAAAGAAAAAAAGAAGGGGTTTATTACCCTGTTTTAAACTTAAAAACATAACTTTTAGCTAAATTGTTCCCTGCAGCATCTTTAACAGCGTAATATGGAATGTAAACCTGGTACCATGTGTAACCATATCTCTTTAAGTTCATTTTAAGGGTCAATGTGTTACCGCTTATTTTTTTAGTTATTGCGGCTATTTTACCTGTTTTCATGTTTTTAATGTAAATTTTGGACCAGTTAGTGCTTGCTTTGATGTTTTCGCTGAATTTAATGGTGATAGCAGCTGTTCTTGAATACCTTGTAGCTTTGTTTTTTGGATTGGTTGAGGTTATTTTTGGCGCTGTTTTGTCAATGGTGTATTTTTCTGTGTAAACTGGGGATTTATTCCCTAATTTATCGATTGCAATGAATTTTAATGTGGTGGTGGATGTTATTGCAATTGGTGCTGTATAGAGTTTACTTGATGCAGTTGGTGTAGTTCCATTTGTGGTGTAGTAAATATTTCCAGCTTCATTCATTTTTAAGGTAATGTTTTTAGCAGTGTTATAAGTCCCACCTTTAATGTTAGCCGATGCTGTAGGTGCTGTTTTGTCAATGATATATGTTTCAGTGGAAACATCTGCTTCGTTTCCTGCTTTATCAACTGCATAGAATTTTAGTGTAGTTGTGGAGCTTATATTAATTGGTGAAGTGTATTTCACACGCTTACTGCTTGTTTTAGGGTCAGATCCATCAGTGGTATAATATATTGTTGGATTTGGGTCTTGGTCGTCATAAGCTGCCAAAGCCACACTTTTTGAAATATTGTATGTCCCACCTGGTTGATTTACCCCTGCTGTTGGTGCAGTGCTGTCAATTATATAAATTTGACTGGAAACTGGGCCCCAATTTCTGTAGAGATTATTAAATGCAGCAAATAGAAGTCCTGTTGTACTATCTATCTGGATCGGGCCAGAATAAACTGTGCCGCTTGTTGTAGGGTCAGAGCCGTTTGTAGTGTAGTAAGTTGTTGTGCTCCCGTCTGGGCATGTGGTGGTTAAAGTGACAGTTTGGGGTGTCTTATATGCGCCTCCAGCAATATCTGCAGTTACCAGTGGTATTGCTGAATTAATTATGTAATTTTCAGTGTAGACCGGGCTCCAGTGATTTGCAGGGTCAACTGCGGCGAATTTAAGAGTTGTATTGCTGCTAAGAGTTATTGGAGCAGTATATACAGTGTGGGTGGTGCTTGTTTTTGGGTCAGATCCATCTGTGGTGTAGTAAGTTGTTGTTGTGCTGCTGTCAGGGTCTTTGGTGGTTAAGGTAATGGTTTGGTGGGTGTTAAAAAGGCCTCCTGCAGGGTTAACAGTTACATTTGGACTTTTAGTATCTGCAGGCTTATCGAAGCTGTCCAACGCATCGATAAGGGCGTTTGCATCAACTGCTTTTTGAGCTGCCGAATCGCTGAGGTAAGTTTCGTAGATTATAGTGGTTATTCCTTTATTTTTAATTGGTTCTGTGACATATTGTGGGCTTGTTGGATTTGGAGGAGTATATATCACTAATTTGGACGCCTTTGAGTTGATTAACTTCATTTGACTAATTATTTTATTGGCGTATGTTGTTGTTGTGGTTGTTTTTGAAATAGGGTACAAGAACCGGTAATATTTGTATCCACTCTGTGTACCGTGGTTTTCGTGGTTGTCTACCACTAACATGGGATGTTCTTTAGAAACATCGGGAACTATAAACTTTTGACCTAATAACTGCCCGTTCATCCTTCCTTTGCTGTAATCATTGGCATCTTTAGTCACGTGAATATAGTAAAGAACGTATCTTTTAGTGAGTTGGGAAGATTTACTTGTTATGGCATTATAAATGGCAGTGTGTATTCCATTTTCTTGGGGGTGCATGCCGATTATAACGACAATGGTCTGATTAGAGCTCTTATTTCCGTAAATTTTCTTTTCTACGTATCCATAACTTGTTTTGCCTATTATATTTGGATTTGAGGTGACAGTTGCCCATGATTTTACTGTAACGCTGTTTGGTAGAACTTTATTGGTATTGTAATAGTTCAAAACCTGTGAAAACATGTAAATCATTGATTCGTAACGGATGGTTTTTCCAGTACTGGTTTGAGTAACATAATTAGGCGCACGCCCATTTTTGTCCATGTAAGACCTTACACGGTTTGCCATGTCTAAGTATTCTGCTTTGCTGATAGTTTGTGTTTTGATGGTTTCTGAAGGAGAAACTGCTTTTCCAAAGCTTTTTATTGCAATTGCAGTGTTTGAACCTTTATTGATGTTTAATACTGCTGATGTTGAGACTCCTAAATAATTAGACATGTTCACATTATTTCCAGATATATTCACGCTGCCTGGAAGCTTGTGGTTTGTATCTACATAATTTTTAACAGCAGTTGACGAATTGGCAACCTGATTAGGCGTAACACTTGCTGCCGAAACGGTGCTGACAGTTATAAAAAAAGCTAAAATAAACAATATTAACATTAAATAACTTTTACGTATTTTTTCCGCCCCCTTTGCATATTATAAGTTAAATAATCTTTTATTTTTATTCATATTTGCTTATCAAGTATCCTCATTTTTTAAATATAATAGTGTAAATTTATTATATTTTTATAGATTTGTTAAAAATCTATTATGGGAATAATCTTATTTTTAGATTCATATTTAAATTTTGCTATATAATAAAATTTAGTAATAAATGATCAAGGCATAGGTAATCACATTTATGTAACTTCTAGATTAAACATACTAATTTTTTGTATAAATGAATTTAACCTGCTTAATACTTAATTAAACTTGTATGATTAATTTATTGGAAATATTAAAAAGTATAATATCTAAAAAGTTTAAAATACAAAAAGAAAATGAGGATTAAATATTACTCGGTGTATTAATTGTTCAACAAATTATTTCCTGAATACGGAACAGGTACTTAATATAAGTACGTATCCAATTTGATGCTTTATTATAATATAAAATCAAATATACTAACATGAAGATTTTAACCATTGACGTAGGTTTAGGTACTCAAGATATCATGTTTTATGACAGCAAGGAGTCCATTGAAAATTCTCCAAAACTGGTAATGCCCTCTCCAACAAGGATAATCGCAGATAGAATAGCTGAATCAGAGGGAGATTTATTTATAAAAGGCGAAACTATGGGTGGAGGATTTATAACTAAAGTTGTAAAGGAACATTTAAAAGATCACAGGGTTCTCATGACGGAAAATGCTGCAAGGACCATAAGAGACAATTTGGATTATGTAAAGTCATTAGGGGTGGAGATAGTGCCCTCCTCTGAAGCAGAAAAATATTCGGATTTAACTCAAATAGAGTTTAAAGATGTTGATCTGGATGCCATAAAAAGTGCACTGGCTGAATTCGATGTAGATCCCGGTTTTGATTATTTAGGAGTAGCTGTCCAGGATCATGGATATATGGAAGGTGTTGGAGATAGAGATTTCAGATTCATGAAAATAAGGGAAAAACTGGACGTTCCAAAAGGGCCAGAAGAGTTTGCATATTTTGGTGAAGCTCCCTCTTATTTTACAAGAATTAATGCAGTACTGCGGTCATTTAACAATTATAACACTACTGTAATGGATTCTAAATTTGCGTCTGTCTGCGGTGCAACATGTGACAGGTATGTAAAAACCCTTGAAAAGTTCATAGTTATGGATATTGGAAACGGCCATACTCTGGCGGCAGCATTTGACGGGGGAAAAATAGTGGGTGTATTTGAACACCATACTCGTAATATGACGCCTGATAAGATAGATCTATTTGTTAATAAACTTGCAGATGGAACTATAACTCATGAAGAAGTACATGAAGATCACGGGCATGGGGCATGGTCTTTAAAACCAATAGGTGATTTTGAAGCTATAGTTGCAACAGGACCCCGCAGAAATGTTTTAGAGAAAACAAATTTTAATGTGCATTACGCAGCTCCTGCAGGAGATGTGATGATGACAGGACCTGCAGGACTTATAAAAGCCATCCGATCTAAAAATGGTTAATTTTTATGTATCTAAGGATGTATGCGTCTGAAAAATACAAAAAATAAGAGGATTTATAAATGATATTAGATCCACATATACATAGTACGTACTCTAGTGACTCAACAGCGCGTCCTAGAGATATAGTTAAGAAGGCCCGAAGTATAGGGCTGGATGCAATTGCTATAGCTGATCATAACAGCATTAAAGGCTCAATTGTTGGAATTGAAGAATCTAAAGATATGGAAGATTTTATAGTACTGCCTGCAATGGAAGTAAGCAGCAGCAAAGGCCATATAGTGGCAATAGGAATAAATGAAGAGATAAAAAGAGGATTGTCTCCTGAAGAAACAGTTGAGGCAATAAGGGAAGCTGGTGGAATTGCTATTGCTCCACACCCATTTGTGCGTTACAGGGAAGGATTATGCGATAGGATCAAAAAGTTAGATATAGATGCTATGGAAACATTAAATTCAAGGTATATCTTCGGATATTCCAACTGGAAGGCAAAGAATCTTGCTGAGGAAAGGGGAATACCTCAAATTGGTGCAAGTGATGCACATTTCCTGGGCGCAATTGGAAGCTGTGTTACAGAATTTGACGCTGATTTTTCTGTTGATAGTATAATAGAGGCAATTTTATCTGGAAAAACCAATGTATTTGGAGACAGAACTCCCCTGCCTTTGATAATAAAGGAAGTTATCAATAAGAAAATTAAGCGAATTTAAAGTTAGGGAGTAGCATACTTTAGATCTAGACCTAAGAATAATATAGTACGAGATACTGAAAACTTTAGAAAAGTTTAAAATAATCTTTGACAATTTAATATTCAGTGCTATAATCATTGGACTGAGAGGGGAAAACCATGGTTTCAAACGAAGAAATAAAGAGAAGACTGGAATTGAGGAGGAGAGGCATAAATCCAGATGAAGAACTTAATAAAACAGATGAAGTTATTTGCTCAAAATGCCACACTGTAAACCTTGAAAACGCGAAGTTTTGCATCGGTTGCGGGAATGAATTAAATAAACCCCCTGTATATACTCTTAAAATAAATGAACCTAAGTCTAACTTGATTGTGTGTCAGGGCTGCGGAACTGAAAATAAAATAGATTCCAAATTTTGCATCGGTTGTGGAAGCAACTTACTTGAAAGCAGCGTAAACACATCTGAAGCGGATGAAATTGATATGAATTCTCTTATTTGTCAGGAATGCGGCTTTAAGAATAATGCGGATTCTAAATTTTGTATTGGCTGCGGAGCTAGCTTAAAAGAAGCCCCAAATGAAAACGCAAACTCATTTGATATGGAAATGAACAGTGAAAAAGAAGTTCTGTTAACTATAAAAGATGGGAATGATAAAGAAGCTGCGTTAGATACAGAAATCGATAGTGAATCTAATGGCAGAATGGAAGATATTCCTGAACCAGCTGCAGAAGTCAATATTCTTGATGAAATTAAAAAAGCAAAAGAATTACTTGATATGGGCGCAATATCAGAGGAAGAATATCAAAAAATAAAAAGTAAATATCTTGATAAACTGGGTTAACAGTTTAGAGGATTAAACTCAATTTTTTTTACTGATAACTAAAAAAGCTTACTCAAACAATCACTGCAAAATCCAGGGCCTTTAATATCTGTTTCTACAACGCTGTTGCTGAAATGCATCACGCAAAGGTGATTTTTGCAGTGGGGAAGTCCAAAAGTATGGCCTAACTCGTGTACAGCTTCTGTTAAGATTCGTTTTAAAAATAATTTTTTATTGGGGCTTTTTAATCTATTTACAGATATTATTGCAAAATTTCCAGGATATTCAGCTTCTCCAAGGACAAAATTTATCCGTGAAGCATATAAATCTACATTTGTTACTCCCAGAATATGATTAGAATCTCTTTTTAGGATATTCATCATAGAATAAAGGATTTCTGTTGAATGGTACTGGTCTCTAGATGGGTTATAAGATCTTTCAGGTATCTCTAAGATATCATTTGATACATGGCAGTTAATGCCAAATATTTTCTCTAGAGGCTTTTCCAGCGTCCTGAGAAGCTTGTTTTCCACTGTTCCAATGGATTGTATGAGAATTTCCATGGTATATTATTTATCCTTTTTTATACATAATATGTAGTAGGAATATTAATCATTTGGAGGTAAATCTATGGTCGAGAAAATGTTATTAGCTACAGATAATTCCAAACAGGCGGAAAAAGCAGGGGGAGAAGCGATTTCAATGGCGAGTTTGGGCGGTACTATCATAGTTTTATATGTAATTGATGCAGATTACTTGAATGCATTACCACAGCAGGATTTAAGGGATCAGCTTAATGAAAACTTAAAAAAAGAGGGAAAAGAGGCTGTTGAAAAGTTTAAAAAAAGGATAGAAGAAGAACAGTGTGCAGGTACGTGTCCAAATGTTAATATTGTCACTATGATTAAAGAAGGCAGACCTGCTGATATCATAATTAAAACTGCCGAAGAGGAAGGTGTAGACCAGATAGTACTTGGAAAATCTGGTAAACACGGTATAGAAAAATTCTTGATTGGAAGCACCGCTGACAGAGTGGTGAGGAAAGCGAAGATCCCTGTCAATGTGGTCTCTTAATAAGCTGAAAATCGAGCATTAAGCTAAATTTATAAATTTTAATTTAATTTACTTTTTTAGTAGCTGTATAAAAAAACTTAAATTATTCAAATTTCTATTAAATCTATGCTTTCAGATATTTCAGAGTTCATACAGCAAAATTTCCTGTACACTCATCCAGGATATACCATTTTAAATACAGTAGTTTTTGGAATTATACTTGGAATTGCTGTTATACTAATTATAAAGATGTTTAAATACATTAAAAAGGATCCAAAAGATCTTTTCATCCCTTTAGTTCCATTCATATTCTTTGGATCAAGTGCAAGGGCACTTGTAGATAATGGAATTTATCCCCTTGTCCTGTGGCTTGTCACGCCAGGAATATATATTTTAACGGGTTTTGCAGCGATTGCCACGCTATTGATATCTGTTTATGTGGAAAAGAAAACTAAATTTGATTACAGGTACTTCATACTGATTGTGGGAACCATGTTATGTATTCCTAACATTTTAAGTATTAACCATCTAAATTGGGTTACATTTTTTGAGGTTGTTGGAACCTGGGCAGTGATGACTTCAATATTTGCACTTATAGGAAGAAAATGGACTCTTTTAAAGGATAAATTTAATTTAGGAATTCTTTCAGCCCATTTATTTGATGCATCAGCAACTTTTATTGCAATTGATTTTTACGGCTATGGGGAGCAGCATGTTCTTCCAACTGCACTTATGAATATTACTGGGACAGCAGCAGTGATGTTTCCTTTAAAAATAGGAGTTATATTGGCAGCTATTTATGTCATAGATGAATATATTGAAGATGATACCATTAAAAATATGTTAAAGCTGGCCATATTTATTTTGGGACTTGCACCTGGTCTCAGGGATTTCTTGAGTTTGAGTATAGGCACATGAATTTGGTTTTTAAAATGGACCCCACCCTATCTTTTTAAAATTGATTATTTTTTTATGAATTAGTATTAGCAGAACCAAACCAATAATATAAATGTTTAATTTAATTATATTAATGGGGAGTGATTAAATGGATTACGAGGGTGGCAGCGATAAAATAAATGATAAGAATAATGGTAAATTTCAAAAAGAGGGATATACTGAAGATAAAATTTTAAAATCTCCTGTAAATGGAGGGGGCAAGTTTAAGACATCTAAAGGAGCCATTCCTTTTACTCCGCCAGAAGATGTAAAGCTTTACCATTATAATATTAAAAAACCTTTTAAATCATTTAAAAAAATATATGCGCGTTCAGATAACTCTCTGGAGTCAGACGCAGCTATAAATGACATTAATGAAAAATTAAAAGAAAAAGCTTCGGATTTAGGTGCCAATGCTATAATTAATGTTGGTTATGAAAAAGGAATTTTGACTCTATTTCGAGGAATTAGAGGTATTGGACAAGCAGTTTACATAAAAGATCTGGAAAATATAGAAAAAACTTATCCTTCAGGAAATACTTTTCTATTGATTTATGGTTTCTTTTGGTTAATAATTGGATTATTAGACTTTTATAACTATTATAAACTTTTCCTTGTTCTAATTGGGCTTTCTATGATCATTTACTGTGTTTTTGCTCGGCGTGATTATATAACTAAAACTTTTTTACTGGCATTTTTAGGTATCATAGTTATCGGTGGATTAATAGGGGGCAATTATATTCTTAAAAATGGTATTCAATTATCCAGTTTTGGGTTTTATTTAGGCACAGGTGTTTTTACAGCCCTATTGATTAGCTTTGTTTATCCGTATCTTAGGAAACGATCTTAACATAGTTAAGGATGATAGGGGGGGGCATTATGTTCAACTTATGGAAGAGAATATAATTCCGATTAATATGTTGAAGCTGACTATATTTATTTTAGGAATGGCTCCGGGTCTCAGGGATTTCTTGAGTTTGAACATGCTTGTGTTTTGTAAATTGCAGAAGATCCATAAAAATTTAAAAGCAAATAATAAAAACAAAAAAATCAGTCAAATTTAAAAATCAAACTCAATTTATTGGTGTCAATATACCTAATAAAAGTTTCAGTAGATCCTAACTGTTCTCCAATTTCATCAATAGCTTCATTAGGAATTAACGTATGTGGTGAAACAGATAATTCAATTGTTATGTTGGGTTCCTCGTGATTAATTTTTATATAATGGTTTAATTCTAAAGAATGAGCTTCATTTATTTCAAGAACAATATTATCAACTTCATGTATTATATCAAGTTCTCTATCATTAATTTTTTGATTCATTTCTTTTAACCAGTCAATATCTTCTTTAAACGTAATATCGCCCCATTTATTTGTTAAAATATGCTGTTACATGATGATTCTATTTCCAATGATTTTAAATTTTTGCAAGGTTTTTTTCAATTTACTCAAATTTTGCATGATCTAATTCGTGAACTGCTGATGCCATGACTCTTCGTATGCTCATAAAATCTGGAGGGGAGATCATTTTTAATATCTGTTGTTGTCATACTTATTGTGTAAATTGTTTAAAGCAAAAGGTATAGATTGTACCTGAATAATTTACAAATTGCCAAACCAAAAGGAGAAATAATTTATGTATATAGAAAAAGTAAAAAACGAGATGAACCTGCCGGAAACGGTGAAAATATTTGACACAACGCTAAGAGACGGCGAACAAACACCAGGGGTTGCAATGACTGTAGATGAAAAGATACGAATTGCAAAAAAGCTTGATGAACTTGGTGTTAATGTAATAGAGGCTGGATTTCCTGTTTCATCAAGTGGTGAAGTAGAAGCAGCTGGTGAAATCCTTAAAATGGGGTTAAATGCCCATATTTGTGGTTTGGCAAGACCATTAAAAGGTGATCTGGACGCAGCAATTGATGCTGACGTGGATTACATACATACATTCATTGGTACATCTCCCCTTCACAGAGAATTCAAACTTAAAATGAGTAAGGAAGAAATTTTAAGTAAGTCTGTCGATGCAGTAGAATATATAAAAGATCATGGTATAATAGCTGAATTTTCAGCAGAAGATTCTACAAGAACAGAACTTGATTATTTAAAGGAAATTTATAATGCAGTTGAGGATGCAGGTGTGGACTGTATCAATGTTCCAGATACAGTAGGTGTTATGGTCCCAACTTCTATGAACTGGCTTATAAGAGAACTTAAATCTGAACTGAAAGTTCCAATTAGCGTGCACTGTCATAACGACTTTGGACTTGCAGTTGCAAATTCACTTGCCTCTGTGGAAGCTGGAGCTGATCAGGTTCATGCAACTATTAATGGATTAGGTGAACGTGCTGGAAATGCGTCCCTGGAAGAAGTTGTAATGGCTCTTATTACTCAATACGACTTAAAAATGAATATTAAAACTGAGGGTCTTGTAAACCTTTCAGAATTTGTTTCAAGAATTACAGGGGTTAAAATGCCTCCAAATAAAGCTATTGTGGGAGAAAATGCATTTGCTCATGAGGCAGGAATACATGTACATGGGGTGCTTGCAAAAGCGGAAACATACGAGCCAATAACTCCTGAAATGGTAGGCCACACAAGAAGGATCGTTTTAGGAAAACATACTGGTGCGAATGCTATAAAAGCAAAACTTAAAGAGTATGGAATAGACTTAGATAAGAACCAGTTTGATAAAGTATTTAATCAGGTTAAAGCGCTTGGAGATAAAGGTAAATGTGTCACTGACGCTGATTTAAGGGCTATAGCTGAAAGTATTCTGGGACGGGCAAAAGAAGAAATAGTAAAACTGGAAGGATTTTCAGTAATGACTGGAAACAGCGTACTGCCTACAGCTACAGTTAAACTCAGCATTAATGGAGAAAGTAAAACCGCTGCAAAAACAGGTGTAGGTCCGGTAGATGCTGCAATAAATGCTATTCAACGTGCTGTAAGTGAAACTGGAGATATAGAACTTCAGGAATATAACATAGAAGCTATAACTGGGGGAACTAATGCTCTTGCTGAGGTATTTGTTATAATGGGGGATAAAGAAGGTAACAAAGCAACTGGACGATCTACAACTGAAGATATTGTCATGGCAAGTGTTGAAGCAGTTCTGGATGCAATAAACAAAATACTGATCTTAAGATAACTCTGGTTTAAACCGTACCATTTATTTAAAGGATATTTAGATTGTATATGTTTTAAAATAGTAAGCAGTGCTGTTTTAACTCTTTTTTTATTTTCAAAACATTTATTTATTTAAAATATTAATATAATTGATTCTAAGCTGTAATAGCATAACTATTTATAGTGAATAACCAAATGCTCAGGATTATTGATCTATAAACAATGTATTTGAATGCTTTAAATTTTAAATTTAAATTTAATTACGGTCAAACTGAAAGTTTTGACGAATCGAAAATTTACGATTTTCGAATATATCCAAATTTATTAAGTTTAAAAGGTTATGTTATTCCTTATAAATTTTTATGAGTGTATTAAAGTGTTTAAATGATTAAAGTATTAATATGCGTAAATGCAAATGATAGATTAATATTGTAAAAGATAGAGGCATGTCAATGAGTAACGCAAGAATTCTGGTTGTTGAAGATGAAAGGATTACCGCAGAGGACCTAAAGGATGGCCTTAAAAGTTTAGGATATGAAGTACCTGCAGTGGTTCATTCGGGTGAAGACGCTGTTTGTAAAGCGACAGAGCTTCAGCCGGATCTTGTTCTTATGGACATTAAGCTTGAGGGTGAAATGGACGGTATAGAGGCTGCAGGAGAGATTAAAAAGCACTTTGATATACCGGTTATTTATTTGACTGCATATTCAGATGAAGATACTTTAGAGCGGGCAAGAAGGACAGAACCATCGGGTTATGTTCTTAAAGAACCTTCGGGATTTGTCCATAAGCCATTTAAAGAGAGTGAATTACATACTATCATTGAATTAACTCTTTACAGGCATAAAATGGAAAAAAACCATGATCAATGGCTTGAGGCGATGCTTGAAAGTGTAAATGAAGCTTTAATTGCCACAGATGAAAATGGAAAAATTAGATTTATGAACCATATTGCAGAAGACATTACTGGATGGATACGGGAAGAAGCTGTTAACCGAGATTTAGTTGATGTTTTTAAAGTTCAAAAGAGTGAATTTGACATTAGCGAATTAAGAGTTGATGTTAATGATTATTCCATAGATCGGATCATGTTAAACGATAAAAATGGGGCAAAAATTCCAGTTAGGGCCAATTTAAGTCATATTACTGATAATAAGGGAAATATAAATGGAATGACTTTAGTTTTCTGTAATTTAACATAATTATTTGAATTATAGGGGGTAAAATATGGCAGCCGCTCAAATTATGGTTGTTGAAGATGAGAGGATTACCGCAAAGGATATACAAAGTGCATTGGAAAGTGCGGGATATGGAGTTGCCGATTTAGTTTTTTCTGGTGAGGATGCAGTTCGTAAGGCAGGAGAGCTTCAGCCGGATCTTGTTCTTATGGACATTAAACTTGAGGGCGAAATGGACGGTATAGAGGCTGCAACACAAATCAGGGAACGTTATGATATCCCCGTAATTTATTTAACTGCATATTCAAGTGCAAGTATTGTGCAGAGAGCTAAAATGACGGAACCTGCAGGATATCTTCTTAAAGAACAGTTTGGCTTTCTTACCAAGCCTTTTGAAGAGAGTGAATTGAACACTACAATAGAAATAGCTCTTTACAACCATAAAATTGAAAAAAGACTTAGAAATCGTGAACAATGGCTTGCTGCAATACTTAAAAGTGTGAGTGATGCTGTAATAGCTACAGATTCTAAAGGTAGGATTAAATATATGAATCCTGTTGCTGAAGAGCTTACTGGATGGATACAGGAAGAAGCTATAGGTGAAGATCTAGATAAAATATTAAAAATTTTGAGTAAAGAATCTACAAACATTGAATCTGGGATTACTTCAACTGATTTCTTTGATAAAACGGTAATAAGAGCTAAAGATGGAACTAAATTACTTGTAGGTGGTAGTACTACTCCTATTAAAGATGAAAAAGGTAATTCTGATGGTTTAGTTGTGGTATTTAGAAAGTACAGGTTAAATTAGATATTAATTTTATTTTAAATATAGATAATAATTGTAAATAATCTGGAAAATATGGTTTGTAAAGGGGTTAATATGATCTTAAAGGATCTAAATCTCTGGATAAAACTAAAATAGATTTTAGATTGGCTATTATAATTAATGAACTAAAAAACGGAATAAAATAGTTCCCAATTAGTAATACTGGGTTGGCAATATTAATTCTGATAAAAATATTTAATTTAATTTTAAAGGCAATTTAAGAGATTTTTTGCTTAATATTGTATTATTAATGATTAGTATATCTAATTGGTGGCTGTAATTATTTTATTTTATTGATCCTCGAATTTAAAGTTGAGTATGCAAAACATAAACTATATATATTAATTAAGGAATTATAGTAATATTAGACCAAATTAACATGGTTATTCTTTGGAGGTAAAGTGATGTCAGAGGAAAATGTTGTATACATTGGAAATAAACCCGTAATGAACTATGTTTTAGCTGTCGTAACTCAAATGAACGGCGGAACTTCAGAAGTTATCTTAAAAGCACGTGGAAGGGCCATAAGTAGGGCGGTCGACGTCGCTGAAATCGTAAGAAACAGGTTCATATCGGATGTAGAACTCGGAACTATAGATATATGCACAGAAGAAATCATGAGCAACGAAGGCGCAGCAACAAACGTTTCAGCTATTGAAATACAGCTTACTAAATAATATTCTTGTTAGCTCCAAAAAAGAAACCAGATGGTTTCATTTTCTCTTTTAATTTTAGGTCTTTTTATCAAACTTATTTTAAAGTATAATGTTTTTTTTTAAAGATTAAGTATTCATTAATTTTAGGTTTATAAAATTAGTATTTAATTTTAGTTTATCATTTAAACATTTAATAATTTATTTGAATTTTACAAAAAAGTTAAAAATTTACTTATGATTATCCCTTGAGAATCAAGTTAAATAAAATAAGGAGGCGGTAATTGATGATTCTCTTAATTTTAAAAAGCTATATCTCCCACCCATCCATAAGCATAAAAAATTTAATCATCTTAAAAATAATAAAAAATAGGATGAAACTTTAAATTCCATCAACTATTTATTCTTTTTTACGACGTCCTCTTACAGACCTAAATGCTAAAAGTCCTACTATTACTACAATTACGATTGCACTAACGTAGTACAGGTAAACTGAAGTTGGCCCTGATTTTTTGTCGTAGTTAAGGGCGTACATGGAACCATCGGCAGCACCTACAAATATATCATCTCCATATATTATTGGGGTGCTGAATGCGGAATTAAAGAGGTAGTAACCTGGTGCATAACTCCAGTCTTCTTTACCGCTGTATTTATTTAATACATAGACGGTTCCGCTGTCTGAACCAACTACAATATTGTCTCCCATAAGTGCAGGGGTAGATTTTACGTTACCTACACTGACAGACCATTTCAATGTTCCGTCTCTCATATCGAGGGAAGTTATGTTTCCGTTATCAGATCCTACAAACAGACTGTTGTCATTTGGATCGAGGAGTGCTGATGATCTTACACTGTCATTAAAGTCATATGACCATTTTATTGACCCATCATTTGTGTTCAGTGCATAGAAATTACCATTGTCTGTTCCAATGTATAATGTACCGTTGTATATGGCTGGGGAAGATTTCACTGCATTTCCAGTGTCATAAGACCATAATTTGCTACCGTTTGTATTTACTGCGTATACTTTTCCATCATCTGACCCAAAGAATACGGTGTTATTGTAAACTGATGGTGATGATTTCACAGCATTTTCAGTTTGGAACTGCCATTTAAGATCACCATTATCAACATTTAGTGCATATAACCTCTGATCATCTGATCCAAAGTATATCGTTCCATTACTTACTGCTGGAGAGGACTCAATGGAGTTACCAGTTCGATATTTCCATACTGAATCTCCGTTTTTCTTATCCAGGGCATAGAAATAACTATCCATTGAACCGAAGTATACATTATCTCCTTTTACAACTGAAGAACCTGTTATATTTCCCTGTGTACTGTAATCCCAAACCTGGGTACCGTCATTCAAGTTCAGAGCATAAAATGTTCCATCTGTTGAACCGAAGTACATTAATTTGTCTGCAATTGAAGGGGAGGATAGTATGGATCCTCCTGTTTTAAACAGCCATGCTGCAGGAGTGAAATCTGATGATTCATTTAAGTAACCGGTATGATCCAGATTGTACTGGAACATCGGCCAATCGGCTGCTCCTACTGCGGACGCTATTGAAAGTGGACCTACTAAAAGACACATTATGGTAAGTCCGATGATTATATTCTTTTTCACGACCATTTTATCACTTCTTAATTGATTTTTTATTTATATATCCCTGTTAAATTTGGTAACTCCTAAGGCGAAGAACAGCGCTGTAAATCCTAACAGCACTGCTATATCTACCCATATTGCTCCAATACCTACTCCTTTTAACATTACTGCACGTAGTGCGTCATTTACGTAAGTTAATGGGAAGATGTAAGCAAGTTTCTGGAATATCCATGGCATTGTCTCAATTGGGTAGAATACTCCTGATACAAACATCATAGGCATTGTAATTGGCATTACCATCTGCATGTAATCTTCCTGTGTCGAAACTCTGGCGGATATCATAACTCCAAAACCTACAAAGCACAATGCTCCAAGTATTAGGACCAGAAGTGTAAGTATCATACTTCCCTTTATTACAATTCCAAACAGGACTATAGCCGCTGCAATTAATATTAAAGCCCTTACGATTTCTATGGATAATTTAGAGATTATTTTACCTCCAACAACAGTTGCAATACTTGTTGGTGTCATAAATAATCTTGCTAGTTCTCCTCTTTCTCTTTCACCGGCTAAAGCATCTCCCATTCCGAACATACAACCAAACAGGACGGTCATACCAATTACGGCAGGTACTAAGAAGTCAATGTACTTGACATCTCCGTACATTTTATTTATCTGAAGGTTGATTGAATCCATCACATCCTGGAAATCAATTCCCTGTGAAGCAGCTGCAACCTGGTTAGATTGAACCTGTATTGCTGAAGATGAGGTTAAGTTCATACCTTCTAGTTTTTGCACGCCCATTTTGTTGGATATTTGATTAAACAACTGCTGTGTAGCTGGAATAATTGCACTTGAGGCCATTTGGTCTGATGAATCAACATCAACTACCACGCTCTTGGGCTGCGTACTGCTCGTATCGTCATAATTTGCAGGCAGAATTATGGCGGCCTTAACCTGGCCGTTTTGAACCATCTCTTTTCCTTTATCTGGATCCGTTATTATATCCTTAACATCATACAGACTCATCCCCTTAATTGCATTAAGGGTTGCATCAGTTACCTGACCATGACTTTGTTCTACCACAACAACTGGAATATTTTCCAGTGTTCCACCCATACCGTAACCGAAAAGGGTTATCATAATTATGGGGAATAAAAGTATTGAAATTAACCGTGGTGGATGCCTCCATAAGACTAGTAGATCTTTTTTAAACATCCACATAATTTTCTTAGTTTCCACCATCATTTACACCTTGTTCTTGTTTCTTTTTAGAAGTAACTCTCATGAAAACATCTTCTAAGGAAGGATCTTTTGTGGCTATGGAAGTGATATTTCCGCCCTGCTCAATTATATCAGATATAACTTTACTTACAGCTTCATCTGAATCTTCTATATCCATAGTTATTCTTCCAGAAGCATGTTCTACTACATCGTGGACTATGGATAAATTATTGAGGGTATTAAGCATTTCTTCATTCTTATTGCTAATCATAACACTTAATTCTTTTAAATCAATGTTATTATTACTCATATTGCCTTTTATGTATTCAACTGCCTTTTTATCATCAGGATCGGTCTCTTCAAGGATTTTTTCCAGGGCTTCAGAAACATTTGAGTCAACTCTTGAGTTTTCTTCTTTAATTTCTTTAATCATGGTATCTTTAAGTCCTTGAGGAGTATCAAAAGCAGCAAGCTTCCCTTGGCTGACAATTCCCACGTCATCACAGAGTAGCTCTACTTCATACATATCGTGAGAACATAATATGATTGTATGTCCGTTAGAGTTCAGTTCTTCAACTAAATCCCATAAAACTCTTTTAGTTGTAGGATCTAAACCGATTGTAGGTTCGTCTAAGAATAATATTTCTGGCTGGTGTATTAAACTGGCTACTACGGAAGCCTTTTGTTTCATACCTCCTGAAAGCTGTTTTACAAGCTTATTTTCAGCGTATTTAATATCCACCATTTCCATGAGTTCATCAGCTCTGCTTATTTTTAGATCTTCTTGAAGACCATAAAAATCAGCACAGAGATGTATGTTTTCTTTAACTGTAAGGTCACCGTAGAGACTTACAAGTTGAGGAACCATTCCAATTTTCTGTCTAACTTCATTAGGATTTTTTAGGACGTCATAACCTGACACTTTTGCAGTTCCAGATGTTGGAAGGATTAAACATGTAAGCATTTTTATTGTGGTGGTCTTTCCGG
Source organism: Methanobacterium bryantii (assembly GCF_002287175.1). NCBI lineage: Archaea > Methanobacteriati > Methanobacteriota > Methanobacteria > Methanobacteriales > Methanobacteriaceae > Methanobacterium > Methanobacterium bryantii. The sequence continues at coordinate 192,553 of NZ_LMVM01000012.1, forward strand.
CACCATTTGGACCTAAAAATCCGAAAATAGTCTTATCTCGGACTCTCATGTTCAGTGCATCGACAGCTAAAAAATCATTATTATACCTTTTTGTAAGGTCGAATGTTTCTATAGCGTATTTCATAAATATAACTCCTATTATTCATTATTATCTTCAACATCTATCATATCTTTAAAAAATTCCACCCAGAGACTTGATTTATTTTTTTTAGCAAATTTTCCCATTTTTCTGAATCTGGAAAGAGCTTCTTCACCTTCTGTGGTTATTTCATAGTATTTTACCCTTCGTTTTCCATGATGCTCCCATGATCCTTTTATCAAGTTATTTTTCTCTAGATCATGCAGTACCGGGTATATTTTGCTGGCACTGGGCATTTTAGTATTATATGGGGCGGTAGATTCATGAAATTTGGTCATTATTTCGTATCCATGCTGTCTTTTTTTGCTGATAAGCCACAGAATCATGGTATTACCAAAACCTCTCATTAACCCTCTAATAAGCTTTTTTTCGTAATTAGACATGCTATTTAATAGTTCTTTATGGGCTTTCATGCATTTAATTCTTTTTTCTTCATCTAAATTATTTTCTGGGCTAGATTCATTTGAATTATCCACATTGGGTGTTCCATCATCGTCCATCCATTTACCTCCTATACCTCATTTTATGATATATCCAAATTTGATATGTAAGAAAATAATATATCTATTTTCTATATAAAAGTTTTGGATATATCTAAAAAAATAATATGTTTAGGCTTACCTAAACTATTCCAAAAATACAGTATATCGATATGTGATATAAATTTTTTGGTAAGCCTAAAAAATCGAATTATAAAAATAGGTAACCAGTTAACAGATTATGTTATCTAAGAGGGATAACTGCCATGTTTTAATTTATTACATGGGATACAACAAGCAAAATATGATGATTCTAAACCTTAAATAAGCATTAAATTATTTAATTTGTAAATACAATATTAAATAATATAATGTGAATGATTATAGCAATTCAGAATATTACAACATTTAAAGATCTAAAGGAATTAATTTCAAAAATTGTATTTAGTATGGTTTTACCTAAGGGGGTTAGTTAAATGAAAATTGGATTTTCAACGCTGGCACTTTTTATGAATTCACTGGAACATTTTTTAGAAACAGCTGCAAATGACGGCTTTCAATTAATGGAAATGCTGTGTGAAGGCCCTTATTGGCCTAGAAACATGCTGCTCATGGACAAAAAGGAGTTTGAAATATTTAATTCTTATGATGTCTCTGTATTTTTACACGCACCTACTATAGATCTTAATCCTGCAAGTCTAAATCCAGGGATCAGGGAAGAAACGTTGAAGCAGCTTAATGAAACAGTTGATTTGGCTGTAAAAATTGGGGCAAAAGCTATTACAACACATCCCGGCATGATTAATAGGCTTGAAGATAGAATAAGGGAATGGGGAATGGTTTATTCAATCGAAACACTTCAAGAAGCTAATGATTACGCGGAAGATAGGGGCATTAAGTTTTCAGTTGAAAATATGCCTAATAGATATGCGTATTTCTGTAACAATGCTGAAGAGCATGAATTCTTTGTTAAAGAGAGTGGTTCTTATGCTACTGTAGATACTGGGCATGCAAATACATCTGATGATCCAGCATCTTTTTTTAAAATGAAAAAAACAATTTATTATCATTTAAATGATAACGACGGCAAAAAAGACCAGCATTTAGCACTTGGTGAGGGGACCTTTGACTTGTCACTGCTTAATGGGGTTAATAATGGTATTATAGAATTAAATAACTATAAAAATATTCTAAAAAGTAGGGATCTGCTTGTTTCATTGGACCAGAGCATTTCTGATGTAAATGCTAAATAATTAGGGCATTGAGTTGAATTTACTAGAAATAGAGATATGTTTGCTTGAAGGGAATATTTCTGCAGGATATAATATGATCTGAAGATATGGGAAAGATTATATCGAATGAAACATTTTTTAAAGTAGATGTGATTGTTCGGCGTAGAGCGTTTCTAAATAGGTTAGGTAAAGATTAAAATTTAGTTTAGTTGAATATAATCATGATTGAAGATTTTCAAATAATGATTTTCGTTTTTATCAAATCAGTATTCTCCCAATGTAAATTCAAAACAAATTTAAACTTTAAAGAATATATCAGAAGTTGAATAGGGATAATTAACGTTTTAAAATAATAATATTTATCAGGTGATACCATGGCAAGTGAAGTTTATTTTTCTGATTTTAGATCGAGAAGCAGCAGGGAAAATAAGGTAAGTAAAATAAAAAAGATTTTTAATGCTGCAGGGTTTGCTAATGTTTTAAATGAAAGTGATTTAACTGCAATTAAGCTTCATTTTGGAGAGAAGGGGAATGATTCTTATATAAATCCAGTTTTTGTAAGGCAAATCGTGGATAAAGTAAAACAAAATGGGGCCAAACCTTTTGTAACTGATACTAACACGCTTTATTTTGGACACAGACACAACTCCGTTGATCACCTCCAAACAGCGATACAGCACGGCTTTGGTTATGCAGTTCTGGATGCCCCTATTATAATTGCAGATGGAATTTTAGGAAATAATGAGACCAGAATTGAAATTAACAAGAAGCATTTTGAAGAAGTTAAAATTGCAGGGGACATCGAAAAATCAGACAGCATGATTGTAATGTCTCATTTTAAAGGTCATGGTATGAGCGCCTTTGGGGGAGCGATAAAAAACCTTGCTATGGGATGTGCTTCCGTATTTGGTAAAATAGAACAGCATGGATGTGCTAAACCAGTAGTAAAAGGGGAATGTACCGCTTGCGGTAAATGTATGTCTGTATGTCCTGAAGATGCAATATACATTGAAGACGGGAAGTCATTTATAGATTATGACAGGTGTATTGGATGTAATTTCTGTATTGAAGTATGCCCTGACTCAGTTATAGACCTTGATCTTGAGAGGATACCTGAATTTATTGAAAAAATGGTAGAATATGCATACGGTGCTGTTAAAAATAAACAGGACAAGGTATGCTACATTAATTTCCTTATGAATATCACTCCAGATTGTGATTGTGTCCCGTGGAGCGATGCCCCAATTGTTCCGGATATAGGAATTCTGGCATCATTTGATCCTGTTGCAATAGATGCTGCCAGTATTGATCTGGTAAATGAACAGTGTGGATTTGAAAACTCGCTTTTACACCACAACTTCCATAAAGGGGAAGATAAGTTTAAAGGAGTTTATGAGGGCATCGATGGGAAAATTCAGATTAAATATGGGGAAGAAATAGGACTAGGAAGTGCAGACTACAAGTTAATTAGGATATAATCAAAATGGAAATAGGAATCTGAAGTTAGTCGGCATGTTTTTATAAAAGATTCAAAAATTTAAACTATTTTAAAAAATTTTAAAGCAGGTGCAGCATGGCATATGGGAATAATGATGCATGGGAAACAACTGGCCGTATTGAGACCCTTGTAGATGGGATTTTTGCAATTGCATTGACTTTACTGGTTTTAAACCTTAGTATTCCTCAGTTAACAAATTCTATGTCTAATATTGCTGTTGAAGACTATTTAATTGGTTTGATACCGGATTTATTTACATATGCCCTGAGTTTTGTCATCCTGGCCATCTTCTGGAGAATAAACCACCAGCAGTTTTACAGGATCAAACGCGCTAACAATGTACTGCTGTGGATAACTGTTATATGGCTTCTATTTGTTGCTCTTGTGCCGTTTTCTACTTCTCTTATGGGCGGGTACGGTGAGACCCAGGCGGCTAATATATTTTTTAACATTAATTTACTTTTAATTGGGATATTTTCAGGGTTAATATGGTATTATGCAACAAAAAAAGATTTTATAGAAGAATTAAGCCGTGAGAAAATAATTGAGCTTAATAAATTAAATTTGATGCTGCCCATTGCGGCATTAATTGCAATTGGGGCATCTTTCATAATTCCTGCATTCAGTACCGTTACTTATCTGGCCATTCCTTTAATTAAAAGGATAATAAGGGCTTAGGTTTGCATTTTAATATAAAAATTAAAAAGGGTTTTAAACAGTTTATCAAGGATGGCATTTAAAATTTAAATAAAAAAGAGTTTAAACCGTGTAAAAAAGAATTTACCGGCTAATTTACACTTGGTTTACATTTAAAACGCTGCCGTTTGAAAGTAAAACTGTATCGTTGGGGATGTAATCAATTTCAATTATTGCACCATTTAACTGGCAGTCTATAACATGTCCTCCTGAATTTTTATCTCCACTTATGAAGTGGAAATGGTAATCGTTCAGGTTTACATCACTAGCATATGCCGGGCACCAGAACCCGACCATAGTTCCAGTAATATTGTTGAAATTGAAAATAGTTTGATTTTCCAAGGCGGTAGTTAGATCAGGATAAGGTTTGTTTTGTTTTGGTGGACTACGTGCTTTAACGCTGTTGAAGGTTCCAATTACCTTAATTGAATAGAACATATTTTTAGAAGGTACTGTGGCATTTAAAAGCTGTTCAAGCTGTGTTAGATTCATACTTGAATTTAAAATAAGTATTTTATCAGTTTTAAACTGCACTGTCATTGCAAAGGGGGTGTTTGCAGAATCATTCATAAGATAAACAGTTCCATTTGATTTTATCTGGTATACATTGTCGTTTAGTTCAATCATTTCTCCATCCAGGCCATTGAACGTCCCCATTCCAGTATTTCCATGTGTTCTTAACTCTCCTAGGGTCCAGTTCCCGTCAAAATTGCCTGCCGATAATGAATTAAGTGTTGATACCTGGAAAATAGAAGTATCACTCTTTATTTGTGGATAAGCACCATAAACTGCTCCTGTCCCTAAAACTAATATCATTAAAATTGCTGTAAATAGATAATATTTCTTTGCCATGGGAGTATGTTGTATTGAATGAATTATATATAGTTTCAGTATAATTTTGGATAAAAGGATAACTTCTAAAAATTAATGACTTATTTAATCGTTTGTATCTCAAAAATCAATATCCAATATCTCTCTAATATTCTCAACAATAACATCTGCAGAGTCGTAAACCATCTGTGGATTCTTTTCTTTCTGCTGTACAGTAAGGACACCAATATCTGCTTCTTTAAGTGCAAGGACGTCATTTACGCTGTTTCCAACCATCATAACGTCATAGTTCCTTTTAAGCCCCTTTACAATTTCCATTTTTTTCCAGGAGTCTGCAGTGTCAAAAACATTTTCTTCAGGGATTCCGATGTACCTTGCAAGCGCTTTTAAAGACCCTTTCCGATCTCCGGAGGCTATGAATATGTGAATGTCTCTTTTTTGCAGCTCTTTAACCACATCTCGCACTTCTGGGAATATTCTTCCTCCTGAAGTGACTATAAATTCAATTTTTCCCTTGTTCAGATTCACTATAAATCCAGATCCACTGCATACCTGTATATCATATTTTTTAGCTGTTACTGCCCTTATTGTATCCTGAATATCACTTACTTTAGACTCATCGCCGGTAATAGATTCAATTAATTCCTTTTTTTTGATTTCAACAGTTGAATAACTTATGTCAATATGGATGTCGTTCCTTTTAATGAACTGACATATTCTCTGGTCTGGCTTGGCATTAATTATACACTTTGAAGGGTCTGTCTGTATAACTACAAGTGCTCTTGCACTGCTGCTGTCTACAATATCCAGCGAACTTACGGTATCAAATATTTCGCCTGTTTGAAGGTCTTTCACAGCTCTATATCTTTCAATAAGCGTCCCTGAATTATCGAATACAATCGCTTTCATATTATCAACTGTTATTTGCAGATTATCATTTTTTGATATGAATTTTATAGTCAGATCATAATTAATTGAACTTACAATGTTTGAAAAAGTCCAGTGTAATGATTTTATTGATTAAATTCAATATTTCACTATTTCATTTGATATGCTAAAAATTTTTGCACCTGATTATAATTTAACTACAATAGATATTGTAAAAAAAATTATTTATCATTATTGTTTATTGGAATCTATTTTATAATTTGTAACATCCATATGTTTTGTGGGTATTCGTATTGGAGAAATAAATTAGGTTTTTTAGACATTATAACTGATTTAGAATCATTGTTTAGGTTATAATTGGTTAATAATGAATTAAACATATTAATAATGGACATAAAATTGTATTTTTAAAATGTGACTACTATCACAAATTAATAATAAATAAGTATATATCTGTAATAATATAATACTATTAACCAGGATTGTATAACTAAAAATATTGGCAAGATTTCAATTAATAATAAAAATCCCGTTTTTTGTATAAATTGGCAATTTGAGCCACAAAAACGTAATAAAAACAGCCATAACTTTATTTCAGCACTGTGACTGTAATCACAAATCTGTAATAAAATTTCATTCATTAGTGATTACAATGTTTATTTATCCAGAAGAGGATGATAAGAAATGAAATTAGAAAAAATTCTCAAGTTTCTTATTTTATTTTCAGCTATGATGCTATTTATCCTCCCTGCGTTTGCAGCGGATTCTTCAACATTTACACAGACTGTAAGTGTAACCATACCTGAAACTACCGCAGTTTCAACAAATTATGGAAATAGTTCAATCATAAATGTTGATATTCCCCATGGTACTACTAAAGTCACAGTTAATAATATCTATTTTGCAAACCCTTCAAATGTAGATACTGAACTTTGGATTAGAGCAAGTGGCGACCTTACAGGTACAAGTACAGCAAGTACGATAAGCTTGTCTAATATGAAATATATTATTCTAGGTTTGGGTATAAGTGGAGAATTAACAGATCATTACACCAAAGCAGGAGTATTTAAACCGAAACAGGAAAGCAGCGATTTAGGAACAGGAGTAGATTTACAGATAAATGTACCCTATGGAACAGTCCCTGACACTTATAAAACAACAATTTACTTTACATCAATAAAAATTAACTCTGATGCACCAGTATGAGATCAAACATCAGATAAAATTAGAAAGTATAGCGGTATTATCGTCTTTACTTTCTAATACCTCCTTCAATCTAATACAAGATTTAAATGTACGTATTACTATTTTTATATATGAAATAGATTGATTAAATTAGAAAATTTCGTTTATATGTCTCTGTTTGGTTATTTATAGAATTTAAGGGAATATTTGAATATTTTATCCCTAATTTAATCAATAATAATTACTTTTAATACATAAAATTATAATAATCATAAAATTCAACTATATTATAAATAAAGGGGAGGGTATAGTTGGAAATTAGAGTTAAAGTTGGAGATGAGAAAGCATCAACAATTCGAAATTTGCTGAATAATGGTTTAAGGGGTAAATACGTTTTACAATCTGTAATTGAGGATAAAGGAAAAGGTGAATTTATTTTTCAGTATAAAAAGATGAAATAATTATATTTTGTATATAAATCTAATTTCTATAATTCTATTTAATTAAACAGGCTGAATATTTTCTAAAATTTTAGGTATATGGTTTAAAACAGATTTATCTGGGAAACGATGAAATAAACGCCAAGTAGAATAAGGAATACTCCGCAAATTACCATTACTGCCTTATATGCTTCATCACTCATGAATTTTGTTCCTCTGCTTGATGCGAACGAAACTACACTGAACCATGAAAGATCAGCTAACCAGTGGCCAATTGAAAATGCTAAAATTCCAATAATCCCTGCCAGTGCTAATCCTTTAAACATGAACGCCAGACCAATTGTTCCCCACCATATAAAAAAATAAGGGTTGGAAATACTTGTTATAACTCCCTTAATAAAAGATCCGTATTTTTGGTTTCTGTCTTCCTCAGTTTTGATATTTGACAAAGTGGTATTTGATCTGGATGTACTGTATCCCATAAATATGAGAACTGTACCTCCAAATATTCCAATGATAAAAGCCGCCGTTTGAGAACCTAAAATCTGGCCTAAACCTGCCAAAATGACGATCATCATCAGTATTTCTGTCATTATATGGCCTAGGATAATCATAGGGCCTGTTTTAAACCCTTTTTTAACAGAGTCGGAAACTGTTACAGTGAACATGGGTCCTGGGACTAATGCACCAGATAATCCAACTCCAAATGAAGTTAATGCAAATAACGCAATTTCAATCAATTAAATCACTGAAATATAAAAAATAGATAAAACATGGATTTGCTATATTAATATTCATTTAAAACTTTCATTATCTCGGATAAATGATAATTAATGACTTTCATCTTGTCTTCATTTAATGGCCGGGTTCGTGTCAAATACCTAAAACGTTCGAAAACATGTCCCATTTTGTTTATTACTTCGTTTATATAAATTTTCTCTTCGAACATTTCATCACCAGTCTGTACTTTGTTTTTAATGCTGATAAATTTAACTATGTATGAATTTCAAAGAGGCTGGCTCATGATTAATTTATACTCCAAATTTTATTTTTTTCCAGATTTTGAATTAGGGGACAGCCCATTTAAAAAAATGAAAAAGCTATTCTAAGAAATTCATCTTTTGGCCGATACCTTTTTGAAGAGCCTTCTCATACACGTTCCATGCAGTAACTATGTCCTGAACTGCAAGTCCTGTTGAATCAAATACTGTAATCTCTTCATCTGAGGTTCTACCGGGAATGGAACCTGTTATTACATCCCCAATTTTACCGTGGATGTCCTTTTGTCTTATAATGCCCTCCTGGACTGGAATGTTAATTTCACCGCTGTGGCTCGCCTGATCCCAGCAGTCAATTATAATTTTAGATTTTTGGAGTATGTGGCTGTCTAGTTCCTGCTTACCTGGAGCATCAGCCCCCATTGCATTAATATGGGTCCCTAGACCTATCCATTTCGATTTAACGACAGGTTCTTGTGCAGGTGTAGTAGTCAACAGCACATCAGCGCCCTGTACAGCTTCTTTTATAGTATCAACAGCTTTAACTGGAATTCCATATTTTTCAGAGGCTTTTTGAGCAAATGATTCCCTTGTTTGGCAGGTTCTGCAGGAAACCCTTACTTCCTTAATGTCCATTACTTCCATTATAGCTTCAAGCCCAGTTGATGCCTGAACTCCTGCCCCTACAAGTCCTAAAATTTCAGAATTGTCTCTTGCGAGGTATTTTGTGGCAACTCCAGCTGCGGCACCTGTTCTCATATCTGTGATCCATGTTCCATCCATTACAGAAACTGGAAAACCTGTTTTTGGGTCTACAAGCTCGATCATTGCCATGACCGTTGGCAGGTTGTGTTTTCGGGGGTTGTCTGGATGCACATTTACATTTTTAACTCCAGACTCATTTAGGCCACGAATAAAACATGGCATTATTCGGAGGTCCCCCCTAAATTTTTTATAAAATATATATTCTTTGGGAGGCATCTGGACTTTACGCTCCGCATGAAACTTATATGCAGTTTCAACATTTTCAATAGTCTCTTTCATGGTTGTAAGTTCTTTAACCTGGCTTTGATTTAGAAGTATTGTCTCTGGCATAAGTACACCTCTTATAATTATGTACTCTTTTGTTGTTATAACTTCTTAAATTTAGCGATTTGTGTATAAAATATCATGTTTTGTGAACTAGATAGGCAACACATAATTTTGAATTTAATAAATAAAAAATCAAATATGCGTGGTAACACAGTGTTCCTCATGTTTGGTCGGTTTTATTGGTATTAACAGGGAGGAAATTAAGCCTATAATTAGCATTAAGGTTACCACATTAAATGCATCTTTCATAGCGTTTGCTTTTTGATGATCTTCAGTCACTCCTGTCTCTTTTATAGTAGGTATATTCGCAGCATTTACTTTCTCAAACCATCCGTGATTATTAGTTCCATAGGAATCACTTGCAGGTAAATCGTACATGGATCCGCCTCCTAAAGTACCAAAACTTCCAAGTATTAATATCACTCCCAGAACAGCGGTTCCAAGTGAAGAGCCAAGGTTAATGCCGGTGTTTAAAATTCCAGAGGCGTCAGGCTGTTGGTCTTGCCTGGCAGCTGCAAAGATTATATTTGCTGAATGTGGGAAAACAATTCCCATTCCTATTCCAAGGAACAGCACGCCTGGAATCATGTCCATAACAGTTGTGAAAGGACTGAAAATAAGGCTCAAATATATGCTTCCAGCTAGAGATGCTAAAAAACCAATAGATAGGATATAACGCGGCTGCATCCTCGTTGAAACTTTTCCTGCTGTAAACGACATTGTGAAAATGCCTATGCTCATGGGTATCAGGGTTAAACCAGTTACAAGGGGGTTAGTTCCTATAACTCCCTGTAAAAACACTGGAATAATGAAAGTTACCCCTCCAATTGTGAAATTCATGATCATTCGAGATATATTTCCTAAGGTGAAAGAATGATCTTTAAAGAGGGTGATGTCAAGTAAAGGCATTTTATTTCCTTCAATCCTTCTTTTCTGGGTGAAATAGAATATAATCAAGAGAATTATTCCAATTATAATGGATAAAATGGCAGTGTTCCAGCTTGAAGGGCTGTTAAGCAGCAGTACACCTACAACAAGTAGAAATATCCCCACTGAAGAATTTACTGCCCCCAAAACATCTATTTCGCGCCATTTTATAACGGGTGGGAATACATCGATCTCTTTTGAAAACAGGAGTATTGCAATGATTATAACCAGTTCAAGTGCAAAAGCGTAACGCCAGGAGTAGTAAGTTGTTAAAAATCCGCCTATAATTGGTCCGATAGTCCCTGCTCCTGAAGCCATGGAACTTATTATTCCCAGTGCGAAGGCTCTTTTTTCTCCTCCGTAAGTTCCGGAGATTATGGAAGTAGTGGCAGGCATCATAAGTGCAGCCCCTACTCCTTCAAGTATGGACCATCCGAGCAGAAGCATGGTGCTGTTTATACTTAGAGCAGCGACTATTGTGCCTGCTCCATAGATAGAGGCACCCATAAGGAATGTTTTTTTCCTTCCAAAAACTTCCTGTAGTTTACCTCCAAAAAGCATTAATGAAGCCATAACCAGGGAATAAATTGCAATTATGGCTTGAATAGTCTGAATAGTAGTACCCAAATCCTTTATTAAAGTATAGATTGCCACATTCAAAAATGTTTTGTCTATAACTATGGTAAAAACAGATAGGGTAACAATTATAAGTGTTAACCATCCATTTTTTGATTTTTCAGCCACTATAAATGCCCTCCACGGATTTAAGTAATGATTAAAGTTAAAATATTAAACAAATCAAATAGCGCATCTTCATGTCCTTACTATTTTTGTTTTTCATTTGATTAATTTTTATACATTAAAAAAGGGAATATATGTCTAAATAGTTTTAAAAAGATACATTTCTATTTTTAGATTATTTAAAGGGATATGCTGGTTAAAAATATTTTAATATCAAAAAAATAATAGTTTAAATAAAGTATTTATAAATTTAAATATTATTAAAGCGTAAACTATTTTTTTAAATAAACTTAAATTTGTTTTAAAATAAATCAATATTTAACTGAATTTTAAGTCAATGATATAGATTTCTATGTTTAAAGGGTATTTAAATGAACTCCAATCTAAATAAGCGTTTTTGGGAAGTTGACTCCCTGCGTGGACTTGCTATATTAATGATGGTAGTGTTCCATTTTATATTTGACCTGAACTATTTTGGAATTTACAGTTTCAACATGTACTCTGGATTTTTATGGTGGTTTGCGCGTGTAACTGCATCTATATTCATCTTCTTGGTGGGAGTATCTTTAAGTCTTAGTTATGCAAGGACAACCATTTCAAGCAACTGTACAACTGAAAAAGAGCTTTTTTTGAAGTATTTAAAGAGGGGGCTTAAAATATTCTTTTACGGGCTTTTAATTACCGCTGCTACCTACATTTTTATTGGAGACGGATTCATAGTGTTCGGAATTCTTCACTTTATAGGGGTAGCTATCATTCTGGAATATGTATTTCTAAGACGTAAATATCTCAACTTATTTTCAGGTATAGCATTTATCGCTGCCGGAATTCTCTTAATGAGTTTTAGATTTGATTTTTATGGCCTACTATGGCTTGGATTCATTCCAAATAACTTTTACACTGTAGACTATTTCCCACTGCTGCCGTGGTTAGGAATAGTTTCATTTGGAATATTTCTTGGAAACACCCTCTATGAAAAATATGTGAGGCAGTTTGAACTGCCTGATCTGTCAAATAATCTGGTTGTGAAGGTTTCAAGCTTTTTAGGGAAGCATTCACTGCTTATTTATTTAATTCACCAGCCGATAATAATTATACTGCTGCTTCTTTTTGGCTTTATAGATCTCAGTTATTTTTTTCCTACTCTTTAATGCGCATAATGGTTCTAAGTCCATTTACTCAGTATGTTTAGATCGTTTAATAATAGGTAGACTCTATAAGTGGATAATCAGGTTTTTGCTGTTGCAGGACTGCTGGTTGGGATAGATGATTTTCTATAGCTCTGAAGTGTTATTTTGCCAATATACTTTTTGGAGGGAATTTTTGGTAATGTACTGGCATATATTTTACGGCTTCCAAAGAAGATATTGTCTGGTTTTCCTCTATACCTTTTAATTAATTTTCCACCGTCGTAGGATGCCCATACTTTAACTTCAGTTGAATTGGAGACATTGACTCTATAGGTGATTACATTACGCCTGTTAACTCCATATCTGTCAGTACCTGCAAGATATATTGCAGATGCTACGGAAACAGATTTTTTAGGGATAATGCCATGTCTGTAATATGTAGGGCTGTTAGGAACAACTACATATTCTCCCTCTTTCATTTTAAAGAGTTTGGTTTTTGAGCGTCCATAATTGTAGGTGACCATGCTGACATTACCTGAAGGGTCCTTAATAAGGAAATGTCCGAGCCCTTCTTTCCTTAGCAGCGCATAAGCACTGTTTATATCAGCTTTTTTAATACGTCCTCTTACTGAAGCCCGTCCAGCAATGCTTTCCAGCTTTTTGGTTATCCAGACAATGTCGGGACCACCAGTTGAAACTATCCATCCATTCTGGGTTATAATAGTGTGAAAAAAGTATCCATTGGTTGTTTTATATTCTTTAACTGCTTCTTTTCCATACCACTTTGTTTTTATGATGTGGAGATTTGCGGCGTAGGTGGAATCTCTTCTATATGAGAATACGTCTACTCCCTTTTTAACATGAACCAAAACAGAACAACACCCGCTATTTGTTTTGATAGTTTTGGAAACTTTTTTAATCCCTGTAGAATTAACACTGGTAAAATTAGTTTCACTTGTAAAGTGGTTATTGTAGGTTGTATGGTTATCTAAATTAAATGAGTCATTATTGTCTGCTGCTGCAGCAGTTCCGATTAAAAATAAAAAGGATGCAAATAGAACAGTTATAAAAATTATTTCTTGCAATTTCAAAATTTTCGTTACCCCCACGTAATTTTGAATGATTACATTTTATAATATGTTAAAACTTCGTAATAAATACATATGTTTTGTATAGGAATGATTACAGCTTGTGTTAGATTATGCATGGATTTTTAGTAATTTTATTGCATTTAAAACGTTATTTTTGATATATATTCCGTTTAAATTATTTAAAATAAAAATTAAATGTCAAATCAAATATTTTATGCATATACGTGCATCATATTTCCATTTAAATTATTTAAAAATAACAAATTCTTTGAAATGTAAATTATATGGACTTTTGATTTTCTTTTAGATTTTTCAATAGTTTATACAGTTACTTTACATTTAAAAAGGAATAATCACAATAAATATAACGAATATTTAATTGGTGTAAAAATGCCTTATTTAGTCTGTGATAAATGTAATGCATATTATAAACTCCAAAAAGGTGAATCTATCCGTGATTTTCCTTATTGTGCGTGTGGAAATAAACTTAAATACTACGAATATATTGGGGATTATACTCAAAGGCCAGAAGATTCAGATATTAAATCCAAAAAGGGGATAATGAATTTATGGACAGGTCAAAGTACTGGAATTAAATTAGCATCGATTTTAGTAATTATTTTGGGTATTTTGATAGTTACAGGGGTTTCAGGAGTATTCAACAATGATAATGCCAATAAACCTACTTTACTTGTATTGTATGCTCCATGGTGCTCTTCATGTGATAAATACGAAGAAACTCTTTCAGATCCAGATGTTAAGAAAAAAATTGATGAAAATTATAACTTCCATAAAGTAAATATAGATTGGAATTCGGATATTGTAAAAAAATATGCTGAAAATGGGCAGTTACTGGTTCCAACAACCATAATACTGGATAAAGATGGAAATATTGTAAAAAGATATGAAGGTTACATGGATCCTGATCAGTTATTGGGAGTACTGTCATAATCTTCATATTATGGTGCTGTGAAAATCATAGATTTTCACGTGCTTAACATATGATTTTTTATGATTTAATTTTTATACTTGGCAATCAATATCTATTATTAAATTGAAAATAATTAGATATCATAGTGATTATTTTATTATTAAACAGTAAGGTGTGGCCATGAGTCTTTTAGATAAAGAACGTTCAATTAAAAATCATGAAATAACAGCTTTAGAGAATGTAGAAAGCTTTTTAAAAACAATAAAGAAGAAAAATAACAGCATAAACGCTTTTTTAGAAATAAAAGAAGATGAAGCGATCCAGGCAGCGGAAAAAATCGATTCTAAAATTGAAAAAGGTGCTGAAGTAGGAAAACTTGCAGGGCTTGCTGTTGGGATAAAAAGCAACATCAACATTGAAGATTTTAAGATCACAGCAGCTTCAAAAACCCTTGAAAACTACATTGGAAGCTACAATGCCACTGTTGTAAACCGAATAAAAGAACAGGACGGTATAATTCTTGGTGTAACTAACATGGACGAGTTTGCAGCGGGGAGTTCCACTGAAACATCCTATTTTGGATACACTGAAAACCCTGCCGTGCCTGGAAGGATACCTGGAGGTTCAAGTGGGGGAAGTGCAGCTGCAGTTGCAGCGGAAATGTGTGATCTCTCTTTAGGATCTGATACTGGTGGATCAATAAGAAATCCTGCATCTCACTGTGGAGTTATGGGATTTAAACCAACTTACGGTGTGGTCTCAAGGCAGGGGTTACTTGACCTTGCAATGAGTCTTGACCAGATAGGGCCTTTTGCTCAGGACGCTGGTGGAATTGCTTTAATGCTCGATACCATTGCAGGATACGACCCAATTGAATGCACAAGCCTGAAAGATACTCCTGATTTTGGAGGTATAACTGAAAAGTCACAGGATGCCCTAAAAGGAATGAAGGTGGGTGTAGTAAAAGAGTTCTTTGATGTTTCTGATGACAAGATAGTCAATATAATTGAAGAGCGGATCGATAAAATGACAGAGGCAGGGGCCGAAGTAGTGGAATTAAGCTTTGACTATATCGATTTATGTCTACCTACCTACTACCTCATAAACTATGTTGAATTTTTCTCTGCAACAAGAAAATACGACGGCCGAAAATATGGTTACAGAATTGAAGATGTATGTGGAGATGAAGTTTTAAGGAGAATTCACATAGGTTCATACATCAGCCAGAAAGAATACAGCGGGAAATACTACAAAAAAGCACTACAGGCAAGATCATTAATTAGAAGAGAAATAACCAAGCTTCTTGGCGGTGTAGATGTCATAGTCGGTCCAACAGTTCCAAAACTACCTCACAAACTTGGTGAATCACTGGATACAATGGAAATGTATGCTTACGATGTCCTGACAGTTATAGCAAACCTTGCAGGAATTCCCGCAGCAAGTATGAAGGCTGGAGAAGTTGATGGAATACCAGTTGGACTTCAGATTCAGGGAAAACCATTAGATGATGCTAAAATTATCCATGCAATGGCGGGACTTGAACAGATTTAACCAAATTTTTTATTTTTCAGCGTGGAAACAATGAAAAAAATAGGTCTCCTGTATGTAAAAGGTGCGCTGCCCCTTTTTGAGAATTTCGGTGAACTACCAACCCATATAATAAAAGAAAATGGTATGGTAAACGGTCAAAAAGCCAGTGATGTACTTGACGGGCTTATAATACCTGGTGGGAGCATAATTGAATCACAGAGTGTTGGAGAAGATCTCAAAAAGGAAATCATGAAAATGAATCATGATGGAAAATTTATTTTGGGGATGTGCTCTGGATTCCAGCTGCTTGCAAATAAAACGGATATAGGCAGACGTTCTCCGTGCCCTATTGAAAGGGAAGGTCTTGGAATTCTGGATGTGTCGTTCCGCCCTATGATTGGTACAGACCGAGTTGAAGCTGAAATTCTTGATGATTCATTTTTGACTAAAGGTATGGATGGAAAGACTGTTACAGGTTTTCACTGCCATACTTACGGGTTAATTGAAGGAAATGCTGCCCCTCTTTTTTTAAGCACAGTTAAAAGGACAGATTATCAAAATAATCCTCGTAAAATATTATCTGGAGCTAGAAATGATGAGGGAAATGTTACTGGTACGATGGTTCATGGGTGCCTCGATGAGAATCCTGCACTTGTAGATAATATCCTTGAATTTGTAGGTGCAACTGAAAAAGATATTTTGGAGATTAAAGAGAAGAATACGGAGCTTTCAAAGAAAATTAGAAGCGAAATAGGTATAGATACGAATATTTCTGCCAAATCATTGAATTCTCCAGTAAATCCCTCTAATATGGAGCTTCCTAAGGTCTTGATGATGGTAGGCACTGGTTCAGATTCTGGAAAAACATTCTTGACAACAGGAATCGTGGGGACTTTACGAAAAAGAGGTTATCGAGTTTGTGTATTAAAAGTAGGGCCTGATATAAGGGATTTAGTGCCTTCACTTTACTTGAATAAAGAAAATATGGAAAAATTCTCATCTGTTCAAATAGGCGGACTTGGATGGATGGACTTAGAAAATGTCCTTAAGGACCTGAAAAATCAAAATTATGACCTTGTTTTAATTGAAGGAGTTATGAGTGCATTTACAGGTCTGTTAAATGAAAAAACTCCATTTTCATCGGCTGAAATTGCAAAGGCGGCTAATATTCCAGTTATTGTGGTTTCATCATGCAGTAAAGGTGGAATTGAAACTGCAGCGGTGGATATAGTTGGTCATATAGGCATAATGGATAAAATTGGAGTTAAAACAAGCGGCGTAATTTTAAACCGGGTTTACGATAAATCTATTTCAAAGGTTGCGTCGTCTTATATAACTAAAATGACAGGTAAGAGTGTTATAGCCGAAGTTCCGAAGGTAAAAATGACAGAAAGGGGCAATATTCCTGAAGTAGAAATTAAATTGGAAGAGTTCTGTTTAAATGCTATGAAAACAGTTGAAGAACATTTAAATATGGATCAAATCTTCAAAATGGCTGAAATTCCTGAATTCAGCGGTTATTTGTCCTATAAAGAAATAGTTTCTAAATTTTAAAAAATATAAAAAAATAGGTTTCAGATTAATCTGTTGAATTTTCATCTATATTTTGTATTTTTTCCATTAACTCCTTATTCTGGTTAATCAGTGATTCTATCTCTGAACTGTTGCTGTTTATCTCACTTTTAGTCGAATTAATTTTCTGATTCGTTGTTTCATATACTGCTTCTAAGTTGTTTATTTCTTTTTTTAGATTGTTGTTCTTTTTAATCAGCGATTCTATCTGAGTACTGTTGTTATTTATTTGATTTACTGAGTTAATATACTGTGTTTTAATTTCATTTTTCATTGAATTTTTTATTTCTGTTCTGGGGTCTCTGTTTCGTGGAGTGTGTTCTTTATTCAGGTCATCATATATTTTTTCTATACCCTTTTGGAGGTCTTCATTTTGGGTAAATAGTGAATGTATTTTTTTAAATCCAGTTATGATGGTGCTGTCGTTTTGGTTTGATGTTTGTGGATGTTTTGTTTGCAGCTGTTCATGATTTATACTGGTTGAATTAGCAGCAAATACTGGTAAAGTACCAACCAATATAAATAAACACATTAATGCAATTTTTTTTATAATATTCTTATCTTTATCACCTCCTTGTTTTGATCTAACTTCATTTTAATCTAAGGCGCTTTAAAAATAAATATTTATTTCCGATTTACACCCAAATTTTTACCAAATAAACCCCTAAATAGAACCAAATCAAAAAATAGGCCATGATTAATAATGTAAATTTAAAATAAATTGGATAATAGGATTTAAAAGGTGATAGAGGCTTAAAATAAGTATAATACTCTGCCATTTTGAATGGAATTTTAAAAATTAAGGGATATTTACATTAATGTGGTATTTTTATCTGATTTTAGTAAAATAGAATTTAATAATTTAAAAATGAAAAATCGTTAAAGGCATATGCCTTCAAAAATCAACTGACCTATTCTTGGTTTTCTTTAAACTCGTGGTATGCTTTTATGACTTCATCACCGCTTAAAAAGATGAGTTCTTTCTCTTCAGCATATTTTGCGACTTTATCAGTGGTCATGGAGCCACCAGTTTCGTCGTCCATCATTTCACAGCATACAGCTACAGGAGTAGTCCCTGCCATTTCTGCAAGAGCTATACTCATTTCAGTGTGTCCTTGCCTTTTAAGCACGTGTCCTTCAGTAGCTCTAAGTAATGTAACGTGTCCTGGGGCTCTGAAATTTTTCCCGAAACTATCGTATTCTTCATTTTTACATAGAAGGGCTAATTCTTTTATGGTACATGCCCTGTCACTGTCTGTTATGCCTGTGAATGTTTTCCGGTGGTTTACTGTTATGGAAAAAGCTGATTTTTCATCGTATGGTATGTCATTTGGTGATAATTCGCCGAGTACAGGATATTTTTCAGTTGCTGCATCCATTATGTCTGTCATAAATGGAATTCCAAGTTTATCTGAAACTTCTGCTGAAAGGGGGACACAAACAAGACCTCCTGCCTCGTTCCTGATGGTTGTCATGTGTTCAGTGGTCATGTGTTCAGCGGCAATGATCATATCGGTTTCCCTTTCCCTGTTATCATTGTCAAATATTAAGACGATTTTTCCGTCTTTAAATGCTTTAATTGCGTCTTCTATCATGTGGTAACTCCTTTTTTTAATTATTTTATAAATTTAATAAGTCGATATAGAATACATCATATATCTTATACTTAATAGTTTGGGTGAACTAAAACATAAATTAAAAATTAATATTTAAGGCTGATTTTAACAGAATCTCCGTCTTTAATGCCTATAGTTTCTTTGAGTTTTTTAGACGTTATAAATTCTAGAATATTTTCTTTATGGGTGGTTTTTTTTGGAAAAACAATGGCTCCCTCTATTTTATCATTTAAGGTGGCGTGTATAAGCAGAACATCTCCAAAGTTTTCTTTACCTTCAATGATTTTCAGTTTATCTTCATCGATCCTGTGGATTGTATCGATTTCCTCTTCGCTTATTTTTATATTTAAAGTACCTGGAAATGGGCTGAAATTAAGCTGTTTTTCAAATTGAGTTTTGTATACTGGAAGGCCCATAAAATATGCTCCTTTTCCTTGTCCAGAAGTTACAGTTCCTTTAATATCCATTTAAATCACGTTTTTACGTTACTTTGATATTACTGATATTTTGTATCATTTACTGGCTTTTAGGTAGCCTTTAATTATATATAGTTTATTTTTAGACCATATAATCAAAATTCAAAACTAATCATTTAATTTTATCTTTCATGATATTTGTAGCTAGTATATGGGCCTGTCTCAATGGTTCAGGCATTTTAAATAGTGATGCCTCGTGCACAATGTCAACTGCAGTTTTTAAAGATATTTTATGCCCAACACTAATACATTTTTGTCTGTCGCATGCTCCCACAGATTTATTCATGAATTCTACGGTTTTTAGTGAATTATCACCTTTATATTTGTAGTTTCCTTTAATTAACCTTTTGGCAATTCCAATTGTGGGTATATCCATCAGAAGTCCAACATGGGAAGCAAGACCAAAACCTCGGGGGTGCATTATGCCGTGTCCATTCACCATTAAAACATCAAATTCATTATTTAGTTCCCTTAAAACAGAAATTACAGCATCAGCTTCTCTAAACCCTAAAAATCCAGAAATATAAGGAAATAAAAGTTTAACTTCAATGGTTTTTGAATCTATAACAGTAAGATCATCCAGATCAACTGCAACCGCAGCTGCAACTGCACAATTATCTTTTTCAAAAGATATATCTGCCCCTGCAACTGTATGGACATTTTTAAAGCTGTCCTGTTCTATTATATTTTTGGATAGGCTGTATTGGATATCTGCAAGCTTTTGAGGGAAGTTGTATGAACACATAACTGTTAAAATTAAATAAAAAATAAAGGGACTATTCTTTAAGTGTACATGTTATGGTACAGAATACGGGCCCTCGTACATCTATGGCTTTATTTTTACTTGTTATGTAGTTTAAAGCCACGTCTTCTAGTCTTAAATTGATGTCAGAAATGGATCTTGATATAGGTACCCTTAATGTGACTTCTCCGGCTCCGCTTACAACCATTTCTTCAATTTTGTAGGCAGCATCGGCACATATGCCGTCCATGTAAGTTATTTCAGTTGATATCCCATTTTCAAGTGCATTTAACGCATTTTCGTCAGTAACATCTTTTGCAGGGACTCCAATTATGTCTCCCTGATTGATATACACGGTATTCCATGCGGCAGGTCCTAAAAGCTTTGTACCTTTCTCAGGTTCCACCACTTTAACTTCTATATCTTTGCCCAAGAATTCACCTTCAAATGCAGTAAATTCACATGGGGAAGGTGTATCACCGTGTTCTTTAAAGGCAGTTACTATATCGTTCATTAAGTGCCGCCCTTCACCGGTTGCAGGGTAATAATTTATCCGGAGCATGGTTGCAAGGTCGCGGTCTGAAAGCTTCCATTTTCCATAGGTTTGAGGATAAACCATTTCCCTGACATCTGTCTGGTTATAAAGGAGCATTGCAATCCTTTCAACACCTACTCCTAAATTCATGACGTCCTTATCTATTCCGTACTTTGCAAGTGCAATTGGTGAGTACATTCCGAATGTGGCGACTTCTACCCATTCTTTGAGTTTAGGGTGGTAACCATAAACTTCTGTCTGGGTACCTGCTATGTAATATTTAGATTTTTTCTCATCAGGCGTGAATTTGAACTTTTCAAACCCAAAATATTCCAGTAAACTTTCAGACACTGCTTTTCCCATGTCTAAAGATATTTTATCATCTACAATAACACATGAAGCCGAATGGTATGTTGTAAGGTGACTTGCATCTTCCCTCTGTTCCCTTCTGAAACACCTGTCAATTGAGAAAAGTTTTAGAGGTAATTGTCTTTTGTTATGGATATTCTGGAGTGTTATAAACCATCCTGATGTCATATGTGACCTTAAAGTTGTTTTATGAGCTATAGGTGTTAATTCACGGATCTCTGGAAATATTTTTTCCAGGATACGGAGCCCCATATTATTTTTAACATTGAGGGCCTGTGAAACTTCTAAAACCAGGTCGTCTCCACTCACATCTCCTTTTTTATAACATCTAAACACTTCTTTCAGGCCGTCTATCCTTGCATCATCAAGATCTACTCCCATTTTTTCGATCTTTTCAATTTTATCCATTCCAATTCCAATATCGGGTCTTGGAAGCCCGGCTGTATAAAAACACCGATCTAAAACAGCGGGAGCTTCAGGGCCGAACTGTTTGTATATATGCTCTTCTTCAATGAAAACCGGGTTTACAGCTTCATTGAACCCTAAATTAAGATATGCCTGCCTTAACTGCGCAACCGTATCGTAGAGCATGTGGCTTTTACCTGTTTTTAAGTGTATTCGAGGATACTCATCATCATGATGGGGTTTATGCAACGTCTTTGAGGTCATTGTCCACGCTTTCTCGAAATCTTTCTTTGCAAGCTTTACTAGTTTCTTTTTATCCAGAAAAATGCCTCCTGATTAAAATAATTAAAAAGTATTATCAAATTGAATCATGGATTAAATATTTAAATAGAAATTTCGTGCTGATCCCTTTTATATTTAGTTATGTATTTAAAGCATAATCAAAGTTAAATAGAGTTATATGGGATTAAATGCCTCAAAATAATTTAAATGGGGCGATTTTTAATAATAATTTAAATTTAATTCATTATATTTTTAAAAAAGAATATTTTAGAGCTTTTTATATTATTTCTAATAATATTTAAATTAAATGGGCAATATAGTAGAATCATGGAAAGAGAAGTATACGAATGCGACGTTCTAATTATAGGCTCTGGAGGGGCAGGCTGTAGGGCAGCAATAGAAGCGTCTAAATATGATTTAGACATTATAATAGTATCGAAAGGATTAACATTTAAGTCAGGCTGTACTACTTTAGCAGAAGGAGGATACAACGCTGTTTTTGGGGCAGCTGATTGTGCAGACACTGTTGAAGCTCATTTTGAAGACACCCTTAAAGGAGGGGGTTATTTAAACGATTCTAACCTGGTAAGAATTCTGGTAGAAGAAGCACCGCAGAGGTTAATTGAGCTTGAAAGCTATGGAGCTCTTTTTGACAGGCAGGAATCTGGTCAGATTAACCAGCGGCCATTCGGGGGCCAAAGTTACAGGCGTACATGTTTCCAGGGAGATAGGACCGGCCATGAAATGATGCTGGGTTTAAAAGATGAAGTAACAAAGCGCGGTATCAAAACCATGGATGAGATAATGATTACATCTCTCATCATGGATGAAAACGGCCGAAACGTCATAGGGGCATGTGGATTATCACTTAAAGACTCTAAACTTGAGGTATTTAAAGCTAAATCTGTAATTCTTGGAAGTGGAGGTGCAGGCTGGTTATACCCTGTTACTTCAAACACATTACAGAAAACTGGGGACGGCTACTTCATAGCATACAATGCAGGCGCCGATTTACTGGATATGGAGCAGGTGCAGTTCCACCCAACAGGAATGATACATCCAGAATCCAGAAAGGGAGTCCTTGTAACTGAAGCTGTGAGGGGAGAAGGTGGAATTCTCTTAAACTCTGAAGGCGAAAGGTTCATGGAAAAATACGACCCTCGAAAGGAACTTGCAACCCGTGATGTAGTGGCAAGGGCTATATACAATGAGATAAGGGAAGGAAGAGGAACCGCAAAAGGTGGAGTTTACCTTGATGTGACACATCTTCCAGCAGAGGTCATTGAAGAGAAACTTGAGACAATGCTTGCCCAGTTCTTGGACGTTGGTGTAGATATAAGAAAAGAGCCGATGGAAGTAGCGCCAACAGCGCACCATTTCATGGGCGGTGTCAGGATAACTGAAAACGGCGAAACCACTGTGGGTAATTTATTTGCAGCAGGAGAAGCAGCTGCTGGAGTACACGGTGCAAACAGGCTTGGTGGAAATGCACTGGCTGATACTCAAGTATTTGGAAAAAGAGCAGGTGAAGCCGCTGCTAAAAATGCTTTAGATAGTGAATTACTATCAAATGATGCTTTTGTTGATGCTGAAGATGCCAGAATTTCAGGACTTATTAAAGATGGTACTGTATATCCGTTTGAGATTAAAAAAGAGCTTGAAGAAGTCATGTGGAAAGACGTGGCTATAATAAGGAATCAGGAAGGCTTAATGTCAGCCTTAAAGAGGATAAAAGAGCTTAAAGAAATGCTTCCGGACATGAAAGTGCCTGGAGGTATGGACTTTAATAAAGACCTTCAGGATGCCCTTGAAGCATTTGTAATGCTTGATGTGGCAGAAATCGTTACAAAGGCCGCATTTTTACGCCGTGAAAGCAGGGGATCTCACTACAGGGAAGACTATCCTGAAACGAGCGATGACTGGAAAAAGAGCATTGTTTTTAATAAGAGCGGGAGATTGAAGTTTATTGAAAGATAAACGGTTAAATAATTAATTTAACTATTTTTTTTGGATACTAAAGATATTTTGGTGAATTTATCAGTATGTAACTTGAATATCAAAAAAAGGAAATCTGTTCATGAAATACATAGCTTTACTTCGAGGAATCAACATCGGCCGCAGCAAAAGAATAAAAATGGCTGATCTGGTAAAAGCCTTGGAATCACTCGGTTTTAAAAATATAAAAACTTACCTTCAAAGCGGTAATGTTATTTTTGAGCATGATTCAAGTGATATCATGGAAATTAAGGGAAATATTGAAAGAAAAATAAGTGAGACATTCTCTTTTTCTGTAGATGTAATTATTCGGACAAAGAACGAACTGGAAAATATTGTTAAGGGCAATCTATTTATTAAAAAGCCTGATATTGAGCTTGATAAACTGCATGTGACATTTTTATTTGATGTACCTGACCGAAAAGCTGTTTTGAATTTGGATATAAATAAGGCTGAAAATGAACAATTTGAAATTATTGGCAGGGAAGTATACTTATACTGCCCTAATGGGTATGCAAGAACAAAATTAAAGAATGATATGTTTGAGAAGAAGTTAAATACTACAGCAACAACGAGAAATTGGAAGACGACAAATAAGCTGCTTGAATTATTCAGTTAAAGTATAATTTTATTTTTGTGGAATTTAGTTAAATATTTGCTAAAAATTTGGTGCTGTAGAAAACCTATGAAAAAAACTAGAAATTAGTTTTTGAATATTGAGGATATACAAATTTAACAGATATTCCCATAAATTTTAGATGATTTCTACAAAGTTAAAAATTCATCAATACTAAGGCGACTGCAAGTGAAGTTAAGGTTCCCGCAATCAACTTCTTGTTAATAGTCCTTATTTTAAAGGTTTTTTCATAATATACTGCATCTTCTAAGGAAGGGACATATGTGATGGTGCCGCCGCATCTGCAGTGGGTGAAATCATCAGGAATTTCATCATCTTCGAGGCTGTAGTAGCCGTTGCACTTTGAACAGATTAAAAAACCTTTATATTCTTTTTTATTGACCATGGGGCTGATATCAGTTTTAATAATCTTAAAAATAGTTTTATATGCATTTATAACATCTATAGTTGTTATATATGTTTTATTTTTATTAACAGTGCTGCACACAGCAAGAAATTTGGCTATTCTTTTAAGTTCACGTTTGAATGTGATTTCAATACTTCCAATTTCATTAAAGCTTTTTGAGATCAGTAGATCGTGCAGTTTATCAAAAAATCGTTCAGTATGTTTGTCTGTCCATTTGACTTCTTTGATATCATGGAAAAAACTATCGTCAAAGTTATTTGTGGAGTTTACCCTGTCAAAGTTTTCCAGTCCTAAAATGATTTTTTCAAGAATATTGCTGGAGAAAATGGCTTTAACATCTTCTTCATGCAGCCCCCTCCCTAAGTTCATGGAGTAAACCCTTTCCAGGAACCGGTAAAACTGATGAAGTGAAAAGTAATCAACAGAACCTGAGAAGATACTGCTCTTTTCAGGGGTTAAATTATTTGACATAGCTCGCTGTAGTAATGAACTGGTGGAGGGTAACCTGTTATATGCACTGGTTAAAACACTGATGGGATCTTCCCAGTTTTTATAAATATCAAAAAATTCTTCATAGATACCTTTATTTTTCAGATATCCTAGGTCCAGAATGACATTTCTCACACTTTCAAAGTCAAAACCGGTACCTAAATCTTCTAGTTCTCCTCTTATTGATTTAACATAACCTTTATTATACATTAGGGCCATATTTTTCACCGAAATAATATTTTTGGCAATTATGTGGCTTTTAACAAGAAAATTCAAAAAAATAATGGCAGTTTAATCAATATTTATAATCTTTATTGAATATGTGACATGAAGTTAAAGGTGCATGGCATGCTCTAAAGTCATTAATAACCATAAAAATTTGTTATTAAAAGCCACTGTTAGTCTAATATATTGTTAGTACAAAATTTGGCCAGATCATTATATAAATAAGTATTATTTGAATAAAGGTGAAAAAGGATATTTTTATATATCAGAAATTAGAGCACAAATAAATTTTGTATATAAATTAAAATTGGCGGGGTAAATTAAATTTAAAGGGAATAATTTAAGATATATGTTGGGCATTATTTAGAATTCCGCGCTTTAAATTGATTATTTCTATAATTTAAATCTTTTAAAAATTGTTTTTAATCTGCCGCGCTTTTTTTGGACCTTTGACACATGAAAGTCCAGATTCTTCTGCAGTAAATAGCGAAAACTCCCACCACCATAATAAATATGAATATTGTACTTCCTCCAATTGAAGGAATTTGGTTAAATTTAACTCCGGACAGTATAATCGAGGATATGAAAACGGCTATAAAGAAAAGCGCTCCAGAAATATTACCTGTTAAAAATCCATATCTAAATCCGTCTGTGTAGTTTTTAGCCATTAAAATAGTCACAATCCCTATGAGCAGTGCTATTAAAATGATATTATTAAATATGAGGCCAAACATCAGTGAAGTTATGGCCCCTGCAATTAATCCCTTCTCATCCATCACCATTTCTTTAAAAGAGCCTACATACTGTTTCATGTTTTCCAAAGACATGCTGTATACAAGATTACCACCGCAGCTGCACTGAATGAAATCGTCAGGAATTTCATCTTCCTGAAGGTAGTAGTAGCCGTTGCATACGGGACAGATTAATAATCCTTTATATTCTTTTGTATTAACTAAATGGCGAATATCAGTTTCTATAATCTTAAAAAGAAGGTTATAAGAGGATATAACTTCTATCGTAGTTATATATGTTCTTCCTTTACCCACTGTACAGCATACTGTAAGAAATTTGGCTATTCTTTTAAGTTCACGTTTAAATGCAATTTCTCTGTCTCCCATTTCATTGAAGCTTTTTGAAATCAATAAATCATGTAATTTATCAAAAAACTTCTCAGTGTGTTTGTCTGTCCATATAACTTCTTTAATATCCTGAAAAAAACTATCATCCAGCGTTGATGGAGAAACATGCTCAAAATTTTCCTGTCCTAAAATAATCTTTTCTATAATATTACTGGAAAAAATAGCTTTAATGTCTTCTTCATGCAGCCCCCTCCCTAAATTCATGGAATAAACCCATTCCATGAACCTGTAAAGATGATAAAATGAATAATAGTCCACGTAACTTGAAAAAATATTGCTTTTTTCTGGAGTCAACCCATTAGATACTGCCTGAGCTAATAATGGGCTAATGGACTGCAATTCGTTCTGCATACTTGCTGAAACATTAACAGGATCTTCCCATTTTTTAAAAACGTTAAAGAAATTGTTATAAATTCCGTTATCTACAAGATACTGCATACCTGAGATAAGGTTTCTTACGCTTTCAAAATCAAAACCGATCCCTAAATTCTCCAGTTCTCCTTTTATAGAGTTATTAGTTCTTAAAGCCATATTTCCACGTCAAGTTAATTTTAATGTATGCGAATTATTTACGGGTGAAATTAAGAGTATATGGGGTTATAATAATGTAATATTAAATTTATAGATGTAAAATTGATTTTAACAGTAGGTTAAGTATAATTGAGTATTATATCTTGTTAAAATCATTAATAATTTGTTTTAGATATTGTATCATTAATATTATGCATGTGCTGTTATATAAAGCAGTATTATTTGAATAAAAGCGCATAATAATATTAGTTAACTATATTTTATTAAATAAAAGCGAGATTAGATGTTGATTTAAAAAAGAATATTAAAATAAGCATGCCCTGACCGGGACTTGAACCCGGGTAATAGGATCCGCAATCCTACGTGATATCCGCTACACTATCAGGGCAACTTTTAATGATTTAAAAATTATCTAATAAAAAACGCTCTTTTTACATCTTTAATTTTTTTAATATTTAAAATTTTAATTAATTTTGGAAATTTCAATCTATTCACTGGATCATTGTATTATAACTCAATAAATTTATATTATACATTTATCTCAGTTATACTGGTCATGTGTTGATTCTGTGTTCAACATAAAACTAGTAAATTGCAATTAGCACATCAAAACCAAAATTACAGTTTTTAATAGATTTAATTAATTTAAGGTATCCTTAAACCTAGATATGGAATATAAGTCATACATAATCTGAACTGCATCCATGTAACGGTAAAACTGGTAATCGCTCCAACAATAACTTGGGCGGGGGTGTGCTGGTTAAGATAGACACGGCTCCACATGACCATAATAAGAGGGAATCCAAATAAAAGTCCGGGATATCCAAATATGCAAGTTATTGCTGCTGCGGGTCCTGCAATTCCCATAGAATGCACGCTGATTTTCCAGAAAAAGGTTACAAATATGGTCAGTATTATATTTGTGAGGTAGCACAGCATCAATATGGCGGCTACAGCGGGGGCCCCTGCAATAAAAAGCATGATTATTCCAATAATATAAGATAATGCCCCGAAAAGCAGAGGGAATGTACGTTCATCTTTGTCACTTACATCTAAATCTAAATTTTTACTTTTTATCCACATTAAAGCTGCTATTAGTGGTAAAAAAGTCCCGAAAAGCAGGCAGATAAATGTTGATATTAAAAAATTATTTCCACCAGCTGCAAAATAATTTATAATAACGAAAACTGGTATGGTTACTATTACAGGTTGTACAATGTTTGAAACTACCTGGGCGAACCCATGTTTAAATTTAAAATTAGAAGCAACTGATTTCATCCTTTACCTTTCATAATTGATGTTATTTATTTTAAATATCATATATATTAAATTTACGGTCTTTAATTAGAGGTATTAAGTATTAATAGTGTATTTTTAAGATTTTTATATATTGTAAGTATATAACATATGTTTATATATGATTTTAACTGCGGGTTAAATGAAATTTCATTTAATTTTATTTATACTGTATTATATCTATATAATTATATTATTATTTTATGGTGAAAGTTATGTGTGAATTCTGCGTTCAGCATGGGGCTGGTAAAAAATGGTATCTGGCTGCTCAAAATTATGCTGATAAACTGGTGCAATCACAAGAAAGAAGATTATTTATAGAAAGTGTTTTTAAAGACTATAGAAAGATGTACGGGAGACAGGTACGTATAGCGGATGTTGCACTCAAAATACCGCTTGTTAAGAAATATGCATTGATGAAGTTCAATGCATTTTTTACAAGTGACCATTCCGGCCATGTAGTTTCCCTTGAAGATGCAGTTTCCATATGTGGTATTCCTGGGAGGGTCAGCCTTGTTGACTGTCCCTGCAGTAAGTATCTTTTTGGTAAGGATGTGAAAAAATGCATACTTTTTGGGACCACTGCGGAAATTGTGGATAATATTCCTGAATTTGCACCGGTACAGGATATAGGAGCTGAAGATGCTGCAGAGTTCCTTAAGGGTCTCGATGAACAGGGTACGATTCATACAATATGGACGTTTAAGACACCGTATATAGGTGTTATCTGCAACTGTAATAATAGAGACTGTGTTTTAATGCATTTAAATCAGCGTTACAAAGATTTAAATGTCATAAGAGAGGGCCATGAAGTTGCGGTGGTAAATAAGGAAATCTGTAATGGATGTGGGAATTGTCAAAGGGCATGCCAGTTTAAAGCAGTTACAATAAATGAAAAAAAAGCAAAAATTAACAATAGTTGCTATGGCTGCGGTGTATGCCGGAATTTTTGCCCTGTAGGGGCAATTCAGCTGGTGCCAAGAATTGAATTAGAATTAATCAAGTGATTGTAGTAAATAACGTGCAAATTTTTTTATAAATCCATTAATCTCCGACATTTGGTTATGCACTATGATGTTTACTGTTTCTATCTGTAGTAAGCAGTTCTTCATACTTAAATACCTTTTGAGGACAGCCTAGTTCACACCTTAAACATGCCATACCTGAGCAGCGGTCTGTTCTTATTGTAACTACTCCATTTTCGATGGTCAGTGCATCTTCAGGGCAGTTTTGGACACATGTCATGCAGCTGGTGCACCCTTCAAATTCTGCCTTTAATAAACCGCCTATTTTAGTTATTTTCAGGCCTTCTTCGCCCAGTTCAGGTATGTCCCTTTCAAAAATTCTATGTATCACAGGGTTGGAAACCTTTGGTGGGATTTTTTGAAAACCGTATTTGGTCAACCAATCATTGTACATCCAGAAAGGCATTCCTTGCTCACACATTGCCAGTTCTAAAGAGTATATTTTTTCGAAAGTGGGGGATGTGGCAAGTGTTATGTGTTTGCTGCGCATTCCATCTGCTATTTTCTGCAGCTTTTCAAGGAGTCCTGGATCTAGGACTAAATCTTTCGCCATTGCTAATGAGGTATTTCCCATCTGGTAGATTTCACGGGAGGAAGGAGGAATTTGTCCAATGTTCAGGGATTTATGTGGATCTACGTAAAATCCTGAAGCTCCCGCCATGTAGGTTTCATCAATTTCATCAAGGAACACTCCTGATTCTTCTGCTAAAGTTAAATGGGCAGCTCTAAATGCCCCTAACGCTTTGCCTATGTTCTCAATATCCTTTTCTGTGAGATATATATCGTCGTGTAAGTTGATTTTACCATTATGGCTCTTTATTTTAGGCAGTGATATGATACTTGTACTTAGTCCCAAGCTGTAAGCAGCAATTACACCTGTTCCAGTTATACCTATTGGTTTCACGTTATTTTTCGCGCTTAAAACAACGTCTCCACCTGAAGGATCGACTGTAGCTCCATCCTGGGCTATAAGATCAGTATCTAAAACACGGGTTTTCCACCCGTAGTCAGTAATTTCCAGATCACATATAGTTCCTGGAGAAGCTAATCTGCCCTTTTCTATCATCTGTCCTTCTACTGCTGGACCTGCAGCAGCAGAGCATGAATAAACTTCACCATCTATGACTAATGCTATTTCGGCATTTGTTCCAAAGTCTGATACCAGATAAATCCCTTTTTTTTCTAAAACTTGAGACTTAAAAAGCATAGCAAGAGCATCTGCCCCGATTTCATGTTTTATGGCTGGAGGAATATATATTTCGGCTTCTTGGTTAATGTTAAGGCCTATTTCGGCAGCATTTACGGTAATAGCATCTCTTGAAGGGGGAGTTACATGTAACCTTTCAAGTGCATGGGGGCCCCAGTAAGCTAAATCCCTTATTTCTATATTATGGAACAAAGAGAGTTGTATGGGATTACCACATACAGCTAACCTCTCTACATTCTCAAGATCTATATTTAAACTTTCTAACACTTTATTTACCGAGTCAATAAGAATTTCATGGGCGGTATCTCTGCCGACTTTTATGGCGAAATGAAGGTGGTCTACTACATTAGCTCCAGGTAGGGGGTGCCTGAGGGTAATTGCAGTAGAAATTACTTTTCTCTCCTCAATATTTAGAGCTTGTGCTCTAATACCGCTGGTTCCAATATCCAATGCTATTCCATATCTGGTTTTCATTTGATGTACCTCAAATGTTTAAGTCCCTTAAAAATTAGTTTTAAATATTCTAAAAAGAAAAAATAAAAATTTAAGTATTTTTTTAGTCGTATTCAGGAACGAATTCTCCGACTATCTGTGAATACTCTTTTCTGATATCTTTCCATGTTTTCTTGTCTTTTAATATACTGTCCGCAAGTTTTGGGGCGTGATATGCTTCAACACCATATACACTCATAGGGAAAGATTCTACAAAGTCCTTTCTTACAGAACCACCACCGCATCCAATGGCAGGAACCTCAAGACCGTTTTTCTCAAGTTCCTCAACCACTTTAGGGAAAGCAGTCATGGTAGTTGTCATTAGAGCTGTTCCGGTCATAAATATTGGTTTGTATTCTTTTACAGCTTTTATAACCTCTTCATTAGGCACATCTCTACCTAGATCTATTGCATCATATCCATTAGCTCTTAAAAACATCACTACCAGGTTTTTACCTATATCGTGGGGATCTCCTTCGGCAACAAAAGAAACTACAGTTCCTTTGGTTTCACTTTTATGGCCCAGAGCTTTTTCACTTTCTTTTAAGCCTTCCATCATGGAATCTCCAGAAAGCATCAGGTCTGGAAGGAAATAAAAGCCTTTAGTGTAAAGTTCGTTAACTGCATCCATTCCCTTCATTAAACCGTTGTTAATTACATCCATTGGTGTTTCGCCGCTTTTTAACCCTTCCTTAACTTTACTAACTGCTTCTTCTGTATCTCCACGGAGCACAGCCCTCGCAATTGATCTGTAAGGTTCCTCTTTAGGGAGAATGGTCTGCACATCAGGGTCATTTTCAGGTGTTATTGCTGGTCCTTCCAGTTCTACATTATATCTAACTGCTATAAAGTCTTGATCCAGTTTTGATTCTAATTCTTCAATATAATTCATTTTAACACCTCAGAGGTCATAATTTTTAGGATTAAAGTCAGGTACTTTCCTTGAATATGATCTTATACATTCATCTATAAATTGATCCTTATCTACAGGTAAATCCTCAAGGATTTTAAGAGCGTTATCAAGCGAATCTCTTTCAAATCGTGTAAGATACATTTTATTGGCGTCAACTGCTTCATTTATTATTTTTCCTGCTTCAATGGCAGCTGCCCTTGACCTCAGATATGTATCTTTACCATATTTGACTATGGCTTCACCTATCCTGTGGGCGTTATCGTAGGCAAGTACCAGTGCCTGAGGGTCTCTGTATTTATCTGTGAGAGTGTAAAGGTCTCTTAAAACTTCTTCTTGTCCTGTTTGGAGGGCGGTATTCATGAGGGATGCTTCGTACCCTGTGGCCTGCAGCCATACTTCTGGAGTTGTTCCTCCCATTTCCTGCCTGTGGTAAACCGATTCGTTACTCCATACGTCTGTAACTCCACAAACAAGGTTACCCATTAAATCGGAGTGGGCGCAAACTGCATTTTTACCTTCCATTGCTATAGGAACTCCGCTTATTGCTTTTATGATTGGGTTTTCATATCCACAGTCTTTTAGTGGACCAACTGCACCGCATTCAACTGCCACAAGGCTCCTTGCAGCACCCATTCCCCTTGCGAGTGCAGCAACGGTATGTGAAACATCTTTATCCAGCAGCCCACCTGCGATGAACATGGCGGTATTAGCCTGGGAACAATCTGTATCTCCGCCAGGCCTGCAGTCATATTTTTTACAGATATTAACGATTCTTTTCCACATATATTCCATATCTATGCTTCCAAGGACACCTATACCAAAAAGTATTGCCCTTATATCTCCTCTCGCAATTCCATAATCTGATAATGCTTTTCCTCCCATAGTTTCTATACAGAGATCAGAAGCCCCGTTTGCAGCACAGGCTTCCATAGACTCTTCAATTTTGTTATCGTAATCTGATCCTCTAAGTCCTGGTCCTCTTTCTTCTATTCTTATATCAGCGGGTGTCTGTCTAAGAGATACTCTTATGCCGTATTCGTCGTAGTATTTTTCTAAAATTTCAGCCTGAACTCGGGTGGTTTCTGCAGCCCATTCTGGATTGTTGGTCTGCTGGGAAACATGTTCTTGCTCTAACATGAACGCAGGCAGACCTATACCGACAGCCCTTTCACAGGCACTTTGCGCTATATTACGGCATTCTGCTATCATCTTCTCTTTTGATCCTTCAGAACCTTCTACTGGAGCTACTTTTACTTCTGGTACTACGTAACCGGCACCAAACTGCATGTTCCAACGTTGACTCACTGGAAATTTCGCACGGCCGAAAACCATTTCTTCAGGTTTTTTATACACCATTTTAGTAAATCTTTTCACATTTTTCACCACTAGTTATTCATATAATAATTAATCATAATTATATAACGTTCAAATTGTTTATATTTTTGGAATTGGATAAAGAAATTAAAATTTATCGAATTAGTCATGTAGCCAATGCATCATGGAGATATGGAAAAAATGGCAGTTGAAAATGCAGTAAAAATAATAAAAAAGCTAAAAGGAGTCCTTGACGTGCAAAAGCTTTCAGAGGAAGATAAAAAAGCTCTGCTTGAAATTGAATCCAGCAGGAAGGGAGATATGATACCTGTAGTCAACACAGGACTGGAAGAATGCATGAAACAAGATTTTTATTTGGCTGTGCTCAAGAATACAGAATTTAGGAGTCCGCCAATACCTACTGTACTCCTTGTAACTGACAAAGGCCGAATATTGGGACAGGAGCTCATTTCTCCAGAAGAAAAGGAAAAATATCAAAATAGAAAAGACGCATATTTTCTAAGCCCTGAATTCGTTATTTTTAAACCTGATGAATCAACAAGGGGCATGCAAAGAGAAAAAGAATTTTTTCTTCTACCACCAGTACCATTTCCAGAATTAGAAGATATTGAAGGAATATGTGATGTAGTATCATGCAGCCCTTCAACTGAAGGTGACTCGTACCTCAAAGATAAATATAGATATCCTAAAGATCCCCACATCGCCACTATACTGGTTGGATTTTCTAGTAAAAGATAAGAAAAACTAAGAAAAAGGAAAAATAATCTTTTTTAAGTTAGATATTGGACACTGTAAATTCGTTACGTGCTTCGATCATGGCTTTGATGTTTTCAAGGGGAGTGTTTGGAGCTAAACCACAACTTGGAGCTATTATATCTACTCCTGCTTCTAAAACTTTTTTAACTTCTTCTTTAACTTGATCAGGTGAACCTCTAAAGAGTGTTTCGCTTGAAGAAATGTTACCTATGATTTTTGGGACTTTATCTCCTCCACCCATACTCATAGTTCTTCCGCCAACTCTTATGGTTTTTCCTCCACCTTTAATCGCTTCTTTTGCTCTTGTTATATCTACTTTTTCTTCAATGCTTAGCCCATCAAAGCCCGTGGCCGCCATGTCCTTTATAATAGGTTCTGTGGATCCACATATGTGAAGGACTTTAGCTGTGTTTATCTGTACTGCTAAATCTTCTAATCTTGGTTTAACTATTGTTTTAAACTGTAAAGGGTCAATAAGCTCAGGGGCAGACGTTGGATCAGCAACACAGATTACATCTGGACCTGCATCAGCAACAGCATTTGCATATTCAATAGATATGTCCAGTGCTTCATCCAAAGCTGCTTCAACTTCATTTTGTCTGGTTCGCATGTACCTTACAAGCTTTTCCACACCGAGCAGATGTCCTGTGAGGGTGAAAGGACCGGTAATTCCAACGATAATTGGAAGTGTATCTCCATATTTGTCCTTTAATTTCTTAATTGCTTCCAGTACAACTGGAATCCTTCCTTTACTGAGAAAATCATCAGGCATACTTATATCGCTGCTGTTTTCAAACGGACTTTCCACAACCTGTGGAGTTCTATCTTTGTTACCAAGATCCACTTTGCAGCCCATGGCTTCAGCTTCAACTGTAAGACAGAATGGAATTCTTGCGCATTCCAATCCTGCAAGTTCGTAGAGAGAACTTCCCAGTGCTGCCATTTTTTCCGCGTCACTGTGCGCTTCTGGCCAAAATGCGTCTGTTTTTTCCATAGCTTCAGTTATACCAAGTTGGGTGACACTGACTACTGGTGTAACATCGGTTTCTTCATCTCTAAGTACTGCAAGTACATTTTCTTTTAGATTCATAAAAATCACTGTATTTAATATGTTGTTTAAACTGTTTAAATTTTTGGTATAATGTTATTTAGATAAAAACATGGAAATGCGTCCTTTAAAACTTTCTAAAAACAAAACTCGGGATGTTGAGTAATTAAAAATAATTGTTTTGAGAGTAATATCCTTATTTTTATTTTTAATGTGATTAAATTCCTAAATGTTTTGATAATTTAACCTTTTAAATTGTTTTTTACACAGAAAATCGTTAAAACTATATATTACTAATTATAAATATATTAATAATCAGTTAGGGGCGTATCAAAATATTTCTAAAATATATAGCTAAAACAGAGGTGATTTAAATTAAAAGATATCTAGCACTACTCATATCTTTCCTGGCATTAAGTCTCCTGGTTTCAGGAGTATCTGCAGCACAAAGTCAAAGCGCTGCAACCCACCCAGTCATAAAAAATAAGTTAGTCAACGTAAATAAAGAGTTTAAAATAGCACTGGAAAGTAATCCCACCACTGGTTATTCATGGATGGCTAAATTCAATCCAAGATATATACAGCTTGTAAACTCAACATACTTTCCTTACAAGACCGCAACTAATGTTGTTGGATCTGGAGGAGTACAGGTATTCACTTTCAAAGCAATCAGACCGGGAATATCACGAATTACACTTGAATACCAGAGACCGTGGGCAGAAACAGTCCCTCCTATAAAAGAAGTTAAATATAACATATTCGCGTTCGGATGCATCTATAGGCTTTAAAAATGTTATAGTACTCATTTAGAACTTGTTCGTTAGCTTGAATAAAATTGTGAACTATATGTGGCCTCAAACTTTCTGCAGGCCACATTTGATATTTTATTTTAACTTGGCCCTTTAATGGATTAAAAGATGTATTTGTAAGGTGGTCAGTATAAATCCAAGTAATGCCCCTGTTACAACCTGTCCTACAGTGTGCCTTTTTAGATAAACTCTGCTCCACATTACTATGGGAATGATGGCGCCAAATAAGCATCCAATAGGACCAAAGGCGTAAATTAACACAGTTGTAGGTCCTGCAACTCCCATTGCATGGATGCTGATTTTCCAGTAGAGGTTTATAAAAAACACGATCAGAGTATTTGAAAAGTAGCTGAACATGAGGATGGTTGTTAGGATAGGTGCATTTATGGCGTATAAAACTGCAGTTCCTATAAAATAAGATAAAATCACTATGATAAGGGGATAGTTTCGGTCTTTCCTTTCAGGTATATCCATGTCCATTTCTTGACCGTGATGTCGTTTACCTTCAATCCATCTAAGTACAAATAAGACTGGTAATATGCATGTAAAAATGGCACATATAGTTGTTATCACTATAAAATCATGGAAATTCAGAAAATAGTAGTTCATTATTGCAAATGCCGGAATTGAAATTATGGGGGCATATGCAATGTATGAAATAAACACTGCAAACTGTTTTTTAAAGTCATCTTTGATAAAATGGACTGTCATGGAATTACCTAATGATACAAACATTGAATGTAGTGAATATTTAAATTTTTGTGATAATGAGATTTAGATATATTTAATTTTTAGATTATTAACTGTTTCTACTTACCACATTTAGGTGATATGTCATGGATACAGGAAGTATGTGTCAAAGAGTTAAATTCTTAAAAACTCATCCGGAGCAAGACTAGTAGCTAGCATTACCATGTTAATATCTTTATGATCAGTCCAGCTGCTGTATTTCCTGTTTTCATCAGTTATCCAGAATTGATCTATAATTTCACCAGTTGGTTTATATCTTAAGAGAGATTCAACTTGCTGCCGCAGGGAATTATTAAACAAGTCTGGATTCTCTTTGATTAACCCATGCAGCTTTTCAACACCTTTTAAACCAATTGATAATCCAAGTTCGCGGAAAGCAAGGCGGTATTCTGCTGGAAGATCTAGGGAGTTACCTGCCGCAAAAGATCCAAGGCAGGGTAATGATGAGCCTATAATTGTTTTAAGCAGGTTGTTATAAGAAAAACCGTGAACTATCAATTGTGCAGTTCTTGATGCATCAGATAATAGGCCGCCGATGCCTAAAGAATCATTTGTAACCATACTTTGGCCCCTGCAAATACCTGCCATATCATTTATCTCATTACTAAGATCAAATTCAGACAGCTGTTTGAAATTTCTGGCCGCCGCCTGCAGCTCGCTGTAGGTTATGAAACCATCGAGGGGGTCATGCTGTCCCATGGCAAAAACAAGAGGATAGGTAAGGTCAATACTCATTTTCCAGTGCATTCGTTTTTGACTGCTTGAAGATGGAGCGTAAGTGAACCTTGCATGAGCAGCTTGCGCTAGCTCAATTGCCCACCTTAAATAGCTTGGATTTCCAGAAACCTGACTCACACGGTTTAAGGCGTGCATCCACTTTGTCAGGTAATGGTAGTACTGTCCATCCTGGTCCCATTCCGTGCTCTCATCGAACTGTTCATTATTTTTGCGCTCGGACAGCGGCTTTCCAATCCGTAGACCTCCTTTAGTTGGGTGTAGTTCTCCTTCACCCTCATCAAAGCCGCTGATCCATCCTGAGCGTGGATCATCCGCGCGGTGCTTGCCTAACGTGTGGTGCACCTGGTTAACTAACTGAAATGCGAGATTTAAATAAGTTTTATCATCTGTCTGGCGGAAAAGTTCAAGAAAATTACAAACTGCAAATGCATCTGTCCATAAATAACGTTGGGGGTTAGTTTTAACTGGTTCAAGGCCAGTTGAACTTGCAAAATCAAGCATGATTTCTTTAACAGAATCTAAATCTGTTTTTTGCATATTTTTCACCAAAATTTTATCATACTTATTTATCAATTTTGGCGTACTTATAATTTGCCGTGGTTTAGGTGATTTGTTTTTGTTTAATATGGACTTATGTACAGTATTTTTTTTATTATATCCTTAAAAAATAGTATTTTTAAATTTTTCGGGATATATCAATGTTTAAAATAAATAAGGGAAAAATAGATAATTTTTAAGGTTTTTGTGAATAAAAATTAAAATTATTCTGGATACAAATCTCTTAAAGCATCTTTAAATGGAGTTGGGCCAACATCATACATTGTATTTATTGAATCATCTATTTCTTTAAGTGTCTTCCATCCTTCTGTTCTCCCTAATAAATCAATATTTTTACTTTTTCCTGTTGTAAGATCAACGTAGACGTACCCGTACAGTTCTCGCTTACTAGACATAATATTATATAGGGGTATCTTCCAGACAGTTTTCCCTTCTAAAGTTGTTTTATATGGCCTATCAAAGTCTATGCCCGAACCAGACTGGATTTCAGCTATGAAATTTGCTTTCAATTCATCAAGGGATCTCCATGTGTTCACAGGCTTTTCCATACCTCCATTCTTTTTGCTCATTAAAGTTTTTGCATCAATAGTGACAATCCAATCATTATATCCCTCTTCATGCATATTTACTATCCAGTATTGTCTATCATTAGTTAAAGTGGCATTAGTGGTAATGCCGTTCCCTTTACCGAAGCCTGATGCACCTTCATTTAGTCTTGCTATAGATATTGCTGTAGCTTCAGGAGTTGAATTATCAAAAATAAGGCCATTTTCAGTAAGGGAACTAGCAGTTGAATTTATAGATGTTAAATTTTTAATAGGGGTTGAATTAGGGGATATTACTAATCCCATACTTAATATAACAATAATAATACCTGTTAAACTCCCAGCGATTAATAATTTTTTACGATCCATAGTTGCTCTCCTTAAATCATTTAAATAATTAATATTCTATAAAAATGGAGGAGATGTGTTTATATACATTATATTCATATTGTTTCAATAATTCAGTGTCCACGGATAGTCCCTTGCTCCTTTTTGATTCCAAGTAACAGGATCAACGAACCATCCATAGGTTGAATAACTCCAAGAAGTATCAAGATCTATCCAATCCATTGGACCTGGTCCCCATTTTATCTGTGCCCAAACATGACCTGGAAACTTCTTATGACCTTCGTAATAGTCTCTATAATAACCTTCTGGTTTATGTACAAATCGAACATTATAGTAAGATATACCCATAGCTCTGGCAAGACATACACAAAGTCTGGCTTGTTCAACACAATTTCCATAACCGCTATCAAGTACTTGGTTAATACTGTGATGTGTGTTATAATGGTCATGATATTTTATGTGTGAGTCTACCCATTGAAAGATTCCAAGTCCATAGATCTTCCAACTACCTGAAAAATTACATAGTATTGATTTTGCTATACTTTTTATTCTTGCATTGTTTTGTCCAGTGTTCCATTCGCTAATAATTGATCCTGTTCCTTTAACGGATTTCATCTCGTTATCAGTTAAAGTGTTATTGTTGTTTAGCTGAGGATTGTTTGAATCATCGGTTATTACAAGCGCATATCCATATTCACTTGTTTTATTTTGTATATATGATTCAGTAAAATCTGTTAAAGTCATATTAATATTCCCCGAGTCGCTATCTGCAAGATAAACTATTGTATTGTTTATACGTGTTACAATGCTGTAATGGCCTACATTATCAAGGGTTAAATACACTAAATTCCATGCTTGGAGTTCATTAACTTTTAATTTAAGCCCTTTTACAATCAATCCTTGTTTTTGTGCTGCTTGAGCGAGCCCATACATTGTTGTTCCATTATCATCTGTTCCGGCAATAGTTGCCACCATATCTTGTGATACGTTAATACTTAGATTTTGTAGAACGGTAGCAAGTGAAGCAGGCCCGCAATTGGAAGTAGTGTTTGACATCACGACTCCGGTTGTATTTACCATTACTTCGTCTGAAATTGGATTATCTGTTATATTATTTCTGATTGCCTTATCATAGGGAGTATTGTTTATAATTAACTGAATAGGATCTTCAGGATTTAGGGTACAATTGGAAGCTGTCACTGTTCCTGTAAACACAGTTAGTATGGTAAAAAAGATTATAAAAACTAAAATTTTTGTTAAATTACTCATACTTAATCCTCTCAATGTAATCAACTACTTACATATGGATGGAATTGAAGTGTTAATTAACATTTTCCGTTGTAAAAATATTTTATCATTATTTAGTACAATTAAAGGCTTAATATGGACTAAATTTAGTAATTAAATACAACAATCAAAAATTTCAAAAAAATAGAGAATTAAATTGGGAAATGATAATTTATTTGATCTAACTAGAAACTCAAAAAAAGAAATCTCAATCCCAAACACAAAGCCTGAAAATATAACCATCACAGCTTTTAACGCCAACTGCAACATCACCCGCTTCTTTCATATCTGCATTGGCCGCAATTGTAATATTAAGCTGGGCTTCTGTGAGGTTGTATTTAGTGCTGTTAAGTGTCTGGTTTAAATAGGCGCCTGCTGCCTGTCCTGCTTCTTTGGTCCCGCTTTGGTCATTATTATGGGTAGAAAGTATATTGGCGACATTTTGAAGGACTGAAGGATCTTCAGGCCCTTTTTTGTAAGCTGCCATCGTTTCTAAGACATCTTGAGCGTTATGAGAGAGGCGAATCTGTGAAGATAATGGAGATTCATTTACACTGGCCACTGCAGCTAGTGCAATAAAAACAATTACTAGAGCAAGTACTGCGTCTAGAGTAAACACGAATCCATTATCGTCCATAAAATCATCCATTTTCAGTTAGTACATGTCCTAATCTGTCAATGGATTATTTATATGGTTTTATTCTCCAATTATTGAATTATAAAATAAGAGAACTGTAAAGAAATTATTTTTCCCTTACAGCTTTTACAACATCATCTTTTTTCTTTATGGCAGCTAAGGCAGCGTTTTGGACTTTTTCCTTCATGATTTCAAAGTCTTCAGGAGTGGTATCTCCAACAACCTTTTTAATTTTGGTATAAGCCGCTTCTCTAAACAGCGGTGTTAACGCTTCTTCAGCACCATTTCTTATGAGTTTAGCTTTTCCAGTATCATCAACGTAACCGATCTCAGCTATATCTACATTAGCTCCAGAAACTGCCTTTTTAACTTCTTCGGCGATATCTTCCGGCGCAATTATCATTAAAGAATCTACTGAAACTCCAAGTGGGTCTATATCTAGCTTTTCAAGCATTTCAAGTACCTTTGGATTTATCAGTTCCCTTATCTTATCATCAAAAACTGTTAACCCAACTCCAGTAGTACTTGCGATCTCATGTGCGTCTCCTCTAAGCCCTCCGTTTGTAACGTCGGTCATTGCATGGACTTCGGGGAGTAACCCTGCATTTGAAATGGCTTCAGATGCTTTTATGAAACTGACATCCATTGTTTCATCCACCACGTCGAACATCCCGTGGTATATTGCGGTTGTGGTTATGGTTCCTCCTCCAGAACCTTCTGTCATTAAAATAACATCTCCTTTTTCGGCACGTTTCCTTGCTGTTGGGGGGTGTTCAGATACTCCCACTGCACCCACTGCACTTACTAATCTGTCGCCTAAAACCATGTCCCCGCCAACCCTGAGGGTACTTCCTGCTACAAGCGGTACGTTTACAAGTTCTGAAACTGCACAGACTCCTGCAGTAAAGTCAAAGAGTTTTCCAACATCTCCATCGTCTGCAAGGTGAAGATCGCTTAGTATCGCGACAGGGTCAGCTCCCATAACGCACACATCTCGAAGTGATGCTCTAGCAACGTGGAAACCCCCTAAAAAAGGATATTCGCTTAAACGGGAGTGTATTCCATCAACTGCTGTTGTTACATAAATATCGTTAGATCCAACGCTTTTTTTGACTACTCCTCCATCGTCCTGGGCTTCAGGAGTTATGAATGCGTTTGTGTGGGTACTGGACACGATATCTGCAATTCTCCTGTGAACGAAGAAATCACCCTCTCCCCTGGAGCCAACACCGATTTCTCCCATTTTAACGTCTGCTTTTGGATAATTTATTAAATCCCTCAGGAAATCATCTGGGTGAGATTCAATTGTTAAGGTGTTTTTAACCTCTTCAATCACAGCAAATGCCATTTTAGAAGCTTGTTCTGGATTTATATTTTTATATTCTAATATTTTATCTCTTAAGCTAGTTTCAACGGATTTTTCATCATTCTGCTTTATTGCCTGTCTTACAAAGCCTTCTATGTCCACGTGATATCTCCTTGAATGTTTTAAATGAAATTTTATGATTTATATAAACTGATCTCCATATTCAATTGATCTTTATTGTGACTCTATTACATTTAAATATATAATTATAATATTCAAAAAGATCATATTTAATTTAAGGAGTATACTGGCGGGATTATGTTTGGACCATTATTGTTTGGGATAAGAAGCGGTTCAAAATAACTTAATCTGGCTTTGAAGTGAATAACATTTGAATTTATAATTTAACTGGATGGTGAGGTAATTATGAAAAGAGATGTTATTAAGATTAATGAAGAAAAATGTACGGGCTGCGGTGAGTGTATTCCAGGCTGTCCTGAAGGAGCTTTGCAGGTAATTGAAGGAAAAGCAAGACTGATAAGTGATTTATTCTGTGACGGTTTAGGGGCATGTATTGGAAACTGTCCTCAGGGAGCTATAGAAATTGAACAGAGAGAAGCTGAGCCTTATGATGAAAATAAAGTTATGAAAAATATAATAAGGGGAGGACCTAGCGTTATAATGGCCCATTTAAAGCATCTCTCTGATC
The DNA here is from genome assembly GCF_002287175.1 of Methanobacterium bryantii. Taxonomy (NCBI): domain Archaea; kingdom Methanobacteriati; phylum Methanobacteriota; class Methanobacteria; order Methanobacteriales; family Methanobacteriaceae; genus Methanobacterium; species Methanobacterium bryantii. The sequence goes on from NZ_LMVM01000012.1 coordinate 235,559, forward strand.
ACGGCCAGAAAGACCTTCTTAATCAGGCTGTTGATTTTCTAAAAGAAAGGAATATTGATATACCTGACTATGAGAAAGGAGCATCATTTGAGTGTGCTTGTCCGGGTTCAATGGCAGTGGATTTGAATCAAAAGCCTGAAACTGAAAATGAACCTCAGATAAGGGTTAGCCCTGAACTTAGAAACTGGCCGGTACAGTTACAGCTTTTAAATCCCAATGCTCCCTATTTTAAAAATGCAGACCTTTTGATCTCAGCGGACTGTGCACCGTTTGCATATGCTAACTTTCATCAGGAGTTCTTAAAGGATAAAGTTTTAATAATTCTCTGCCCGAAGCTGGATAAGACCATAGATATGTATGTGGATAAATTAGTTGAGATCTTTGAAAAACAGGATGTAAACTCTATTTCAATAGTACATATGGAAGTTCCCTGCTGTTCAGGAATTGAAGTTATAGTCAGGAGAGCATTAGAAAAAGTTCAAAAGGATATACCTCTTAAAGACTACACTATTTCTATATCTGGTGAAATAATACAGGCAAAATAAAAATGTAATTAAAGGTTTTATTGTCCTTTAATTTTTTTAATTTAAAAAAATTTTCTTATTTTGATGGAATACTCTTTACAAAATTCTTTAAAATGTTTAAACCCACTTCGCCACTTTTTTCTGGGTGAAATTGGGTAGCAAAAACATTATCTCTGCACACTGCTGCAGTTAAGTCAATTCCATAGTTTGTGGTTGCAGCTATTATATCTTCGTCATCTGGCTTTGCGTAATATGAATGGACAAAGTACATATAATCATTTTCAATTCCATCGAGTATTGAACATTCATTTACAATTTGCAGGTTATTCCATCCCATATGTGGTATTTTAAGGCCTTCTTCTGGAATTTTCACTACTTCTCCTTTAAATATATCGAGACCTTTTACTCCTTTATTTTCCTGACTTTTTGTAAATAATACCTGTAACCCCAAACAAACCCCTAAAAATGGTTTTCCATTGTTTATATGTTCATGAATTATGTCTTTGTAGTTTTCAAGGTGTTCCATGGCTGTTCCAAATGCACCAACTCCCGGTAGGACCAGTGCATCAGCTTTTTCCATTTCACGGATGTCCTGAGATATTAATGTTTCTTCACCTATCTTTGTGAATCCATTTTTAATACTTTTGAGGTTTCCGGATCCATAATTAATTATGACTATCATATTTACCCATTTTTAATCATTTAAAACGTGTTTAAGGAGATATTGATTTGTCTTGGGCTGCTCTGACATAGAAGTCGTTTACACGTATAGTATCGTTTAGATGTGGTGTTGAAACCTCGTGTAAAACTGTGTTTTCCATTGCAACTATGGAATGAGGTTTTCCTGGTTCTATACGTACTGTGTCGTTCTTTCCAAAGTATTCTTTCCTGTCTTCAAATTCTATGTAACCAGAACCGCTTACTATGTACATGGTTTCATCTTTTTCAGCATGGTAGTGGAAAGAGGTTTGATATCCTTCTCTTATGAATAATTCTTTTGTCAGATATTTTTCGGTGTAAATAAGGACCTTTTCGTAGCCCCATGGTTTGTCTTCTCTGTTTTTATATTCTTTTCTGATCTGTTCCAGTTCTTTGGAGGTGTCAATTGCCATCCAGAAAAGTCCATCTTCTTTGTAGTAGCCGAGCTGGTTTTCACTGGCCATCATTGGAAATACAGTTTTTTCTATGTCTCCAATTTCGAAATCCCCGAAGTTAATTTCTCCATTTGAGAAATAAATTCCTCCATTGATATAGTAATCGAGAACAGGTTTTTCTTTGAATGATACCAGTTTATCTCCACTAACTTCAACTATTCCATATGGAGAAACCATTTTAGTTATAAACATTGAAAGTGGATAATCGGATTTTTCGCCTTGATGAATCATTTTCTTGAGATTTAAATCAGCAACAACGTCCCCGTTCCTTATTACGCATTGTTCTTTATTGTTTACGTGTTCCATACCTAATCGTATAGCATTTAAAGTTCCGAGTGGTTCATCTTCAATTACATACTCAATTTTCATCCCGTTGAAATCATCACCGTAACGTTCTTCGATTTTTTCACTTAAAAATCCAGTTAACAGGAGCACACGATCCACGCCTGCGTTTTTAAAGTCGAACATCTGCTTATCAAGAATTGTGTAGGTATCGTGACCTTCTAAAATTGAATAATCGTATTTAATTTCAACTAGTGGCTTTGGAACTTTCTCTGTAAGCGGTCTTAATCTTTTACCAAAGCCCCCGCAAAGTATCATACCTGCTGTTTTGTTCATTTTATCACCATTTAATTATTAGTATAATATTTTGTTTTTATAAGATATTAATACTTTATCTTTGTTTATTAAGAGTAACTTAACTTAATTTGGACTATCTAAATTTTCTCAATTTGATTATATCAATTATAACTTTAAACTTAACTTAAAATCTCCCTTAAAACTTCACCGAAGTCAGATTGTACTATTTTATCAGTACCTAATGTTTTGGCGTGTGCATCAAGTTCTGTAACAACATATTTGTATCCTATTTTTTTTAATGGCTCTACTAGTCGGGGACCGTCTGTTATTGCAAGGGTCTCTGCTTCTATGGTTTCTATTGGTACTGCGTGAGGTACTCCTGCAACAATTACGAAATCGATATTTTTATCCTTTAGGGATTTTGCAGCTTCTTCGCCTGTTACAGGATATTCATCAAGCCCTCCAGTTATTATATCGATATTTAATCCATTATTTTTTAGTTCTTCTTTAATATTTGCTGCATGCTGTCTTATTCTTGGAAGTCCAATATTTTCATCAAGATTTGCAATTACAATAGGCTTATTTTCGCTGTTTATTTTCTCAAATGGAATTTTCAGGATATCAGCAAAAAGGTAAGAAGTTTCTTTTTTTGCATTGAGGATAATAACGGTTTTTTCACCATTTTTAAGTTTTTCTATGAGTATATTTGCTATTTTCTGCTTGTCGTCACCATATGATGGAGCTATATAACCTCCTTGTGCCATTCCACGGGTTTTCTCGATTTCTGTTGCTAATTTAAGCATTTTTGACTGTCTTTCACATTCTGCAACTGGTATTATTCCGTCTTTACTTGCAGCTTCCAGTACTGCTATGGCCCCTTCTGTATTGTCTCCTTCACTTAATCCGCCATGGGATTCTACAGCAATTACTGTTGCATTTATATTTGCACTTTGGATTGCTTCTTTCAAGTCTTCTCCGATTATCATACTTGCACAGGTTCCAACGATCCCCACAAGTTTTGGAGAAAACATTGACTCCACTTCTTTTAATGTTTTTTCCAGTTTATCTGAAGCTCCAAAAATAAAGTCATTTTCAGACATTGCAGTAGTTACAACTCTCACTCCGTCATTTTCAAGGAGCCTTCCTGTTCTAAAACAGCAGCCGTGAGGGCCGTGAAGTATAATAACATCAGCATTCATGTCTCTTAATGTGTATAATGATGCAGCAATTGGACTTGGTCTTGGATGCAATTTTTCACCTCTAAAGTAACTGATTTCGTTGAATATGTATTTTAGTAGTTTTATCAATTTAAATAAGTTTAATGTTGTTTTGTTTTATGTTAAAATATTAAATCGAATAATATTTTTCACACAATGTTTTTTCTTTTAAGCCTATATTGACTCGGGTAAATATAAGATTTAAGGTGAGGAGCTGTATAATAATTATATATGTTTAATTAATATTTTAATAAATTAAAGTCTTGAATTAAAATTAGATGAAATGTAATGCTGTGGGGGCATGGTTAGTATAAGCTCTAGATTATTAACATTGGTTATGATAGCTGCACTGTTATGCCTGGTAATAGCTAACCAGCAATATGCTCAGGATAATAAGCAGAGTGTAGAAATTAAAACCCCTCAAGTTTTAGAACCTCAAATTTTGGGTAGTACCAGTAAAGGAATAGTAACAAAAAGTGGCCCCTATGGAAATCCAAACTCAACCCGAAAGATTGCAATTATAGTTGGAGTACACCCTCTCGAGGCAAATTCACATAAAGCTATCGTAGAATCTATTTTAAATAATTCTAAATCTCTTAACAGCTCATATTACATTTACAGTATTGATGTTACTGAAGGAACAGGTGATTATAGGAAAGGAAGGATAAATGGCCAGTATCTGGCCAGTAAATATGCGGTTCCTGATATAAAGAAGAATCATTTTCAACTGGTAATGGATGTGCATTCAAATAGGGGTAAAGATACAGGCTACAAAGAAAATAGATTTTTATCAGTACCGATAGAGTCTAATAAGTCTAAATCAATCGCGTCCAAGATTACAAAAAAGATTTCATGGCTTGTTTATTATGTGCCTCCAAATGGGAAAGGTCCTAAAAGCCCTAAATATGTAACAATTCCTTTAATTAATTCCAAAATACCTTCAATTGTATATGAAACATATACGTATGAACCATATGGAACTACACTAGAACATGCAAATGAATTTATTAAGACTGTAGATAGTATTAAACTGAATTAACATGTTCAAAGTGGATTTATATAAAGCTTTTTTTAACTTTAAAATATATTTAATTAAGACTCAATTACTAACTAAAACTTGATCTATAAACTGGTAAAAGAATGATAATCAAAAGTATAATCACTGGAAAATTCGTAGATAGGCCCAACAGGTTCACTGTGACATTTCAACGTGGAAAGAAATTAGAAAATGCTCATTTGAGGGATCCTGGAAGACTTAAAGAACTTTTAACTCCTGATGCAGATTTACTTTTAAGACATGCATTGAAATTGGGAAATAGGAAGACAAAGTACGATGTGATAGGAGTTTTAAAAGGTGATCTGTGGATATTAATAAATTCTGGCTTTCACAGTGACATTGCAGCTGATTTAATAGATTCTCAGGCAATATATGAATTTAAGGGATATTCTGTCTTGAAAAGGGAATATACTTACGGTAAAAGCAGAATTGATTTTCTTTTAACTGATAAGAATGAAGAAAAAATGCTTGTTGAAGTTAAAGGCTGTACTCTAGTTGAAGATGGGCTGGCGTTATTTCCTGATGCACCGACTTTAAGAGGTAAAAAACATGTTGAAGAGCTCATATCTGCTAAGAGTGAAGGTTTGAAGGCATCAATTCTTTTCCTTATATTGTGTGAAGATGCGGTAGAATTTTCGCCAAACTTTAGAATGGATCCTGAGTTTTCAGCATCATTAGAAATGGCTTATAAAAACGGAGTTAATGCAATTGCATATTCATTTAAAAATAATTTAAAAAAAGAAAGTTTGGAAGTAATTCCCTTGAAGAGAGTCAAAATAAGTTTTAAAAATTATCACTGATTTTTCAATTTTTCAAACTCTTCTGGCTTTCCAATTCCAAGTATTACGTCTCCAGCATGTATTATATAGTCTCTTGGCGGATCTATGGTTAAATCACCTTTTTTCCCAACACCAACCAGTACAACCCCTGTCTTTTCGTGTATATCTGCTTCACGCACTGTTTTACCGTTGAAGTAACTTTTTTCAGCTACTTCTACCTCTTTCATTTCCCTGTTTTTGTGTTCTGCCAGGACTTCCTGGACAAACATGGCTTCATATCCATCGTCGATACTCTTTTGCATAAGCCTTCCAGAAATTACAAATGGGGATATAACTTGATTTGCCCCTGCAAGCTGTATTTGCTCTATGTTTTCATAACGCTGAACTTCTGCAATTATTCTAACATCTTGATCTAATTTACGAATGCTTAGTATACAGTGTATCGTTTGAGAATCAGATTCCATATCTACAATTATAGCCTTAGCTCCGACTACATTGGCTTTTTCAAGGTCTTTGACGCGTGTAGGGTCTCCATGTACAAATGAAGCTCCATTTTTCAGTGCTTTTTTCTTCACTTCTTCATTTTCGTCAACTACAAAAACTGCATTATCTTTTCCAATTTCTCTGATACATTCTGCTGTACTTTCAGTCCACCCGCATATTACAACATGCTGTGATTTTTTCACTTTAATCAGCCCCATTAACTTCATCTGCTGTTTTTCAAACAGGAATTCCAAAATCTCCCCAACTGCAATTGCAAAACTCCCAATACCCAGTACTATCAGTGAGATAGCGAAATACATACCTAAAGGAGTTTTAGGACTGTAATCGCCATATCCCACAGTTCCTATGGTAACAAAAGTCCAGTATAAGGATACAGTCCATGTTTGATTTTCTATCAGGTGGAATCCAATTACTCCGTAGGCAATCACTACAAATATCCATATTAGAATACGAATCATACGTAGTTTGATTAAATTAGGGAGGTGTTTCCTTAATATTTCTATTATCACTACCATTTAAATTACCTTAAAACTATGGATTTATAAGTTACTTCCTGAGGAAGAAGAACCATACTGCGAGAACTATAATTGCAATTATAATAATTAGGATGATAATTGCAATCCACCATCCAGATCCATCGTCAGTTGAACCGTCATCTGTATCATCGTCGTCACCATCGTGAATTTTTTTGCTGCTGGATTTAGAACTGCTTGAGCTTCCTCCACGGCTGCTTCCTCCACCTTTAAGTAAAGGAACTGTATTATCTAAAACAACTGAATTACTAGTTTGTATGCTAGGTTCGGTGGAACTTGTTTCTTGAGCAAAAACTCCGCTTGGGGCTCCAAAAAGCCCAAATATCAAAAATATCGCCATTATATATGTTAATATCTTCATTTTAAATCCCCTCTAATTGGTATTATCTGATATGATTAATAATTATAAAAAGGTTTGCTTATTGATGTTGAGTCAGATTTTATAACACATTAAGCCTTAAAATAATAATTTATGAAGATTTAAGATATTTTGTAAAATATAATAAAAATAGAAAAACCCACAAACACAATGCGTTTGGGGATTTTGAATAAATTAAAAATTTTTAAATTATTTCCTTTTAGATAATCCCATTCCAGCAAGAACCATTAAAGTTGCTGTTAGTGCTCCTGCAATAGGAACTCCTGTTTTTTGCATTGGAATGGTTTTTTCTGTTGTGTTAGTTACCTCAGGTGTTTCTGAGTAAGGATCAACTGTTACATTTGCCTGATTATTGTCCAGATTTGGGTCAGTACCTAAATCATCGTCTGCTGCAGACACGCCTGGGATGACTAAAAGACCTAAAATTAAAAGAATAGCTAATATTCCTGTATATGTCTTCATTTTAAACCTCCATTTTATTCTTTTATTACCTACTATAAATAATAGGTATAAAAATGTTTTTGTGTTTTAAACAATTTTATCATTTAAGTCACGATTTTCAGTGGCTTATTAAGCTTTTAAATAAAATTTTAATAGTTATGGCGTAATATTTGGCTTAAAAAGAAAAAATAAGAGGATATGAATTTAATCATAAGTCCCTATTCTTTTTAAATTAAACCAGTTTGTTACTCCTTTTTCATTTTAACTACTTCATGATTGCAGTCCCTTTTATACTGGCAGTACTTGTTAACCGAACATTTGAAACTACAGCTTGTGCCACGATATGTAACACTAATTTTCCTCCATTTTTGAGGTTACCGATAGTCCATACTCCTGTTTTATAATTGTATTTTATGTTCTTGTCTTTGGATATGTATTTGAATCCTTTAGGCATTTTAAGGGTTACAGTAACGTTTTTAGCGTTCATTGGCCCGTAATTGTATGCTGTTATTGTAAATGTAACTTTCTGTTTATATTTAGGGCGCGCGTTGTTTACTGATATCTTCACAGCTAAATCAGCTGCAGGACCTACTTTTACGCTTGCACTGCCTTTATTATTGGAAGAGTTCTGGTCGTAGTTAGTTCCATTTATTGTTGCAATGTTGGTCAGTACTTTGCTTGGAGATGTTGCTTGTACTACAATTTTTAGTACTGCGGTTGCTCCGTTTGCTAGATTTCCGATGTTCCATGTTCCTGTTGCTGAATTGTATGTTCCAGTGCCACTAGAGGATATGAATTTTAACCCTGATGGCAGTTTTTCCGTCACATTTACTCCTGTAGCAGTATTTGGTCCGTAGTTGTGTGCTGTTAAAGTGAATGTAACCTTCTGCAGGTACTTAGGATTTTTATTGTTTACAGTTTTGGTAATTCCTAAATCTGATGCAGGATTTACGGTTACAGATGCATTTGCGTTATTGTTAGTTGCATTTAGGTCGAGTTCATGTCCAGTTATGCTGGCAATGTTGATCAATTGGGTATTTGAAGCAACAACATGTGCCACGATTTTTAGTACTGCAGTTGTGTCGTTTGCCAGGTTTCCGATGGTCCATGTCCCTGTTGTTGAGTTATATTTTCCGTTTCCACTGGCTGATATGAATTTTAATCCGACAGGTAATTTATCGGTTACAATTACTCCGGTTGCGCTGTTAGGCCCGTTATTGTGTGCTGTTAATGTGTATGTGATATTCTGCAGGTAGTTTGGTTTGGAAGTGTTAACTGTTTTGGTTATGCTCAAGTCGGCAGCAGGGTCTACATCTAATGATACGCTTGCTTGATCATTATCTTGATTTGGGTCATGGAATTCTGTGGTACCAACAGGATCTGGGTCAGTGATACGGGCAACATCAGTTAAACTGACATTTGATGCCATAGCCTGTGCTATTATGTGTAACACTGCAGTTCCACCTTTGACCATGTAACCAACAGTCCATAGTCCTGTTGTGGAGTTGAAAGCACTGTTAGAGTCATCTGATATATATTTGAGTTTGTTGGGAAGTGTATTGTATACTTTAACGTATGCTGCATCATTAGGCCCGTAATTACTTGCTGTTAAAGTGAAAGTTACATAATCTAAATATTTGGGATTTGCATTATTCACGGTTATTTTGATACCTAAATCTGAAGCTGGTTTTATATTCACTGTTGCACTGCTTTGATCGTTAGTTGAATTTTGGTCGTAGTTAGTTCCTGTTATGATGGCAGTGTTAACTACTTGGGTATTAGCGCTAACAGCTTGTGCTATGATGTGCAGCACTGCGGTTGCACTATTTGCTAAGTTTCCTATTGTCCATATTCCAGTTGCGGAGTCGTATATTCCATTACCGCTGGATGATATGAATTTTAATCCTGCAGGTAGTTTGTCAGTGATTTTAACTCCTGTTGCTGTATCTGGCCCGTGGTTATGTGCTGTTAGTGTAAATGTAACATTCTGCAGGTATTTTGGATGTGGATTATTAACGGTTTTGGTTATTCCAAGGTCTGAGGCAGGATTTATAATTACTGTTGTATTACTTTGGTTGTTGGTTGAATTCTGGTCGTAATTGGTTCCATTTACTCCGGCTATGTTGGTTATTTGGGTGTTTGAAGCTGTAACTTGTGCTATGATGTTCAGCACTGCAGTTGCACCATTTGCAAGGTTTCCAATGGTCCAGATTCCGGTTGCGGAATTGTAGTTACCATTTGAGGATATGAATTTCAGCCCGGTTGGCAGTTTATCGAGTACAATTACTCCTGTTGCTGTATCTGGCCCGTAGTTATGTGCTGTTAATGTGAAAGTCACCTTGTCGAGATAATTAGGGTGTGTACTGTTTACTGTTTTAGTTATTCCTAGATCTGAAGCGGGATCTACAGTTACTGTGGAGTTGCTTTCATTGTTTGTTGAATTTTGATCGTAGTTAGTCCCGTTTATTCCTGCTATGTTGGTTATTTGGGTATTGGATGCAGTTATTTGTGCTATAATTTTTAAAATGACACTTGCCCCGTTTGCTAGGTTTCCGATGGTCCATATTCCTGTTGTTGGGTTATATGCTCCGTTTGAGTTATCTGAAATCCATGTCAATCCTGCAGGTAATTTATCAGTTACAAGTATGCCTGCTGCTGTATCTGGTCCGTTGTTGTGTGCTGTTATTGTGTAGGTTATGTTTTGCAGATAATTGGGGTGTGTATTGTTTACTGTTTTGGTAATGTTGAGGTCAGAGGCTGAGGATACTGTTGTTGTGGTTTGGTCCTGGTTGTTTGTGTGGTTTTGGTCGTATGTGTTGTTGTTTACAGTTGCAGTGTTGGTTATAACAGTGTTAGACTTCATGATCTGGGTTATTATATTTAATGTTATTGATGCTCCATTTGAGAGGGTATTTATGGTCCATATCCCTGTATTATGGTTATATTTTCCATTGCTGTCATCGGATATCCATTTGAGGCTGTTTGGTAGATAATCTGTAATGCTAATGTTGTTGCTTACGTCTGGTCCATTGTTAGTTACAGTTATGGTGTAGCGTATTTTATCCAGGTAATTTGCGGTAGTTTTATCCACAGTTTTAGTTATTCCTAGATCTGAAGCCGGACTTATAGTTATAGTTGCATTGGACTGGTTATTGGTTGAATTCTGGTCGTAGTTGGTTCCATTTATGGAAGCTATGTTTGTTATTTGGGTGTTTGATGAGATGACCTGTGCAATAATATTTAATATTACTTCTCCACCATTTGTCAGGCTTCCGATGGTCCAAATTCCAGTCATTGAATTGTAATTGCCGTTTGTGGATATGAATTTTAGTCCGGTTGGTAGTTTGTCTGTTACTGTTACTCCTGTTGCTGCGTCAGGCCCGTAATTGTGTACTTTTATTGTGTATGTGACATTTTCAAGGTAGTTAGGGTGCGTGTTGTTTACTGTTTTAGTTATTCCTAGATCTGAAGCGGGATTTACAGTTATTGTTGTGTTGCTTTGGTTGTTGGTTGAGTTTTGATCGTAGTTAGTCCCGTTTATAGAAGCGATGTTGGTTATTTGGGTATTGGATGCGGTTATTTGTGCTATAATTTTTAATATTACACTTGCTCCGTTTGCTAGGTTTCCGATGGTCCATGTCCCTGTTGTTGGGTTATATGCTCCGTTTGAATCATCTGAAATCCAGGTCAATCCTGCAGGTAATTTATCAGTTACAAGTACGCCTGCTGCTGTATCTGGTCCGTTGTTGTGTGCTGTTATGGTGAAAGTTACTTTGTCGAGATAATTGGGGTTTGTATTATCTACTGTTTTGGTGATATTAAGGTCAGAGGCTGCTGATACTGTTGTTGTAGTTTGGTCCTGGTTGTTTGTGGTGTTTTGGTCGTATGTGTTATTGTTTACAGTTGCAATGTTGGTTATAACGGTGTTGGACTTCACGATCTGGGCTATTATATTTAATGTTATTGATGCTCCATTTGAGAGGGTATCTATGGTCCATATCCCTGCATTATGATTATATTTTCCATTGCTGTCATCTGATATCCATTGAAGTCCGGCTGGTAAATAATCACTTACATTGATATTATTGCTTGCGTTTGGTCCATTGTTAGTTACAGTTATGGTGTAACGTATTTTATCCAGGTAATTTGCGGTAGTTTTATCCACAGTTTTAGTAATTGCGAGATCTGAAGCTGGATTTATAGTTACAGTTGCATTGGACTGGTCATTACCAGGTTCTGGGTCGTAATTAGTCCCGGTTATATTGGCTATATTGGTTATTTGGGTGTTTGATGTGATGACCTGTGCAATGATGTTTAATATTGCTTCTCCTCCATTTGCAAGGTTTCCGATGGCCCATATTCCAGTTGTGGAGTTGTATGTTCCACTACCGCTGGAAGATATGAATTTTAACCCTGCAGGTAGCTTATCGAGTACAGTAACACCTGTTGCATTATCTGGCCCGTTGTTGTGCACTTTTAATGTGTAGGTTATGTTTTGCAGGTAGTTTGGATGGATATTATCCACTGTTTTGGTCACTTCAAGATCGGAAGTGTTTACATGTAATCCTCCTGCTGGAACCTGTGCTTCGGCATCTGCATGCCCGATTACTAGATTAACAAGGCCTCCTCCAAGAAGACCAAGAATTTGCAGCCGCAAAGCATCACCTGATGCTTTGGCATAGGTACCGTCAGCAGAAGTGGTACTTTCAGTACTGCCCAATGAAAGAGTTAATATGTTAAGGCCCAGAAGGCCAATATTAACATGGCCATTTAAGGTTAAATCATCTAATATGCTTATACCCAGAGCTTTAATATCTGCTACGTTCCATGTGAACTTTGCAGTAGCGCCTCCTGGTTTTCCATTTACTGAAGCTACTGCATTTGATTGTAATGCTTCAATTTCTAGTAAAGGAATTCCTAAAAGAGTTAAAGTTATATCGGCTACTCCTGCATTTGAAGAGCTTATTAAAATACCTGTATTAAAATTGGGCGTTACACTGCTGTTTGCAGTTATAAGATCTGCATTTAATGATAATACATCCAATAATTGTAGAAGCTTTATACCTACATCAATTGATGCTACTTCTCCTGATCCACTTGATTGTGGTAAAGTAGCACTTGAATTTGAAGTAGCACTTAATAAACCTACATCTATACCTAAAAGCTTTAGAGATGAGAGTAAACTGGCATTATTCGATGGAAGCAGCCCTCCTATTTTACTGCCTTCATCACCTTTTGAATATACATCTAAAAGTCCTGCTAATAAGCTTCCTGTAAGAAGTTTAACTTCTAAAGGAGTTCCTCCTCCCTGGGAATAATTTAAAGAGGTACTGTTTACCCATGCGCTTGATTTTCCAGCGTAAATATCTGCTAGAATATCTGGCAGTACTCCTACATTGAGTACATAACTTGAAGCATTACCGCTGTATTTAAGCAGGTTATAAAGTCTAAAATTTGCGGTACCGTAAAGATTAGGGTCGCTTAGGTTTGAACTGTGTTTAACTGTTATTGTTTTAGATATTGGCATATATCCTAGTTTGCTTGCGATTATCGTGTAAGTTGTATTGGAATTAATGAAGTTTAATGAGTATGTACCGTCATTGTGGGTTGTAGTTTGGGCTACCTGTGCGTTGTTTTGGAGAACCGTTATTTTAACGTTTCCAAGGCCTTTGTTGGTAGAATTATCCTTGACTACTCCCGATATTATGGGATCTGGAATCTGGCTGCTGGTATTTTTTACACTTGCTGATGATTGTAAAGAGTGAAAACTAGAATTACTGTTATTGGTTGTTATATTGGTTGTATCTGCTGCTGAAACTGTACTACAAAGAATCAATGTAAAAATGCAAACTAATATTAATATTATTCTTTTGATATTCATTTAAGAATCACCTCCTGTTTTTTTAGAAGAAATTCAAATCTTTAAATAGTTATATTGACATTTTGGGACGATTTTTACGAATTCACTACATCTAAAAGAATGTGAAGTATAGTAAAACATTTGTACTAATGGTGAACTGTTTGTGAGTACTATCACACGTTTATTAAAGAATTTGAATAGTTATGTGATTTGACTAATATTTTCAGTTCCATTTCAATAATTCATACTATAAAGTTTGGTACGTTATGCACAAAACGAAAAGAAGTATATCTACTTTTATTTTGTAATATAATTAGATATTATATTATTAATAAATGAATAATTTTGATAAATCAATTTATATGTTATATCGATCGTTTTAAAAGTAAATTTATGTTCTAAATAAGCTTTTAAACTATTTAAATACTATAAATAAATAAAATAGCTCTTAAGATCTAAATTATATTTATTTATGCATTTTAATTGCTTTAAAAGTTATACATAAATTTTGTTTATTAAATTAAATTTGAAGTAATTTTATAAAATCAAAATAGACATGTATATAATCATAATACTTTATTAAAACTATTTTAAGCTCCATTAAGTATTATTCATATGTATATTAGTTATAAGTTAATAAGTGAATTGATAATGGGCGTATTTTTACAAAAAAAGGTTAAATTAAGAAATTTTTATATACTGAAATTTAAAAAGAAAAAAAAGTAAAGATAAATTTACCATCTCACGCGTTACTTACGTTATGACTGCAGTTCCTTTTATAGATGCAACAGTTGTCAATTTGACATTTGAGGTTATTGCTTGTTCAACTACATGCAGCACGGCCTTAGAGCCACTTTTTAAATTACCGATAGTCCATACTCCTGTTTTATAATTGTATTTTATGTTCTTGTCTTTGGATATGTATTTGAATCCTTTAGGCATTTTAAGGGTTACAGTAACGTTTTTAGCGTTCATTGGCCCGTAATTGTATGCTGTTATTGTAAATGTAACTTTCTGTTTATATTTAGGGTGTGCGTTGTTTACTGATATCTTCACAGCTAAATCAGCTGCAGGTCCAATTTTTACAATTGCAGCTGCATTGTTGTTGCTGGATTTTTGATCGTAGTTGTTTCCAGTTATAGTGGCAGTGTTAGTTACCTTAGTGTTTGGAGCGGTAGCTTGTGCCACTATGTTTAGTACTGTGGTTGCTCCGTTTGCTAAGTTTCCGATGGTCCATGTCCCTGTTGATGGGTTGTATGTTCCATTACCGCTGGAGGATATGAATTTTAATCCTGAAGGTAGTTTGTCAGCGACTTTAACTCCTGTTGCATTATTTGGTCCGTTGTTGTGTGCTGTTATGGTGAATATAACCTTCTGCAGGTACTTAGGATTTGCATTGTTTACAGTTTTACTAATTCCTAAATCTGAAGCGAGGTTTACAGTTATTGTTGAGTTATTTTGGTTGTTGGTTGAATTCTGGTCATAATTAGTCCCGTTTATAGATGCAATATTAGTTATTTTGGTGTTTGAAGTAATTACCTGTGCTATAATTTTTAGTATTGCATCTTTTCCGTTTGCCAGGTTTCCGATTGTCCATATTCCTGTTGTGGAGTTGTATGTTCCATTTCCACTGGAGGATATGAATTTTAATCCTGAAGGTAGCTTGTCTGTTACTTTTACTCCTGTTGCAGTGTCTGGTCCGTAGTTGTGTGCTGTTATGGTAAAAATTACATTTTCAAGATATTTTGGGTTTGTATTGTTTACTGTTTTAGTAATTTTTAAATCTGAAGCTGTACCTACAGTTATAGTTGAATTGGATTGATCATTATCCGGATCTGGATCGTAGTTAGTCCCTGTTATATTGGCTATGTTGGTTATTTGGGTGTTTGATGTGATGACCTGGGCTATGATATTTAATGTTGCGTCTGCTCCATTTTTTAGTGTTCCGATTGTCCATATTCCTGTTGTAATATTGTAAGTGCCGTTACCATTAGCTGATATAAATTTTAACCCTGTTGGTAGTTTATCTGTTACTATCACACTTGTTGCATTATCTGGTCCGTTGTTGTGCACTTTTAATGTGTAGGTTATTTTTTGCAGGTATTTTGGATGTGTATTGTTCACTGTTTTGGTCACTTCAAGATCGGAGGTGTTTACATGTAATCCTCCTACAGGGACCTGTGCTTCAGCTTCAACGTGGCCAATAATTAGATTAACCAGGCCTCCTCCAAGAATGTCAAGAACCTGTAGTCTTAATGCATCACCTGATACTTTGGCGTAAGTACCGTCGGCAGAAGTATTTGTTTTTTGGCCGCCTAGAGATAGGGTTAGTATTCCTGGAATTTCAATCCCTGCTTTTAATTGGTCCAAAGTAACAGTCGCACCTAAGAGTTTTACCGATGCTACCTGCCAGTTGAAAGTTGCAGACGCTCCTCCTGGTTTTCCATTAACTGAAGCTGTCGCGCTTGTTTGCAATGCTTTAATTTCCAGTAATTTATCACCTAAAAGTGTTACAGTTATGTTGGCTACTCCTGCTTTTGAAGTGCTTACTAAGATTCCTGTATTAAAATCAGGTATTACGCTGCTGCTTGAACCTACTGCACCTACATTTAATGATAATATGTGGAGTGCTTTTAAAAGTGTTATATCCAGATCAATTGATGCGAGGGTACTTGTTCCACTTGCAGATGGGGGGTTGGCACTTGAGTTTGATTCAGCACTTAAAAGGCCTATATTGAGTCCTAAGTTATTTAAAATTTTGTTTAAAGTGGAATTAGTTGTTGGAAGCAGTCCTCCAGATTTATAACCTTCATTTCCTGTTGAGTATACATCCAATAGTCCAGATAATAGACTGGTCGTTAGAAGTTTGATTTCTAAAGAGGATCCACCTCCTGTGGAATAAGTTGTGGAATTGCTATTTGCCCATGCGCTTGATTTTCCCGCATATATGTCTAATAATATTTTAGGTAATGCACCTATGTTTAACACATAACTTGAAGCATTACCGCTGTATTTAAGCAGTTTGTAAAGTTTAAAGTCTGCAATACCGTAAAGATTAGGGTCGCTTAGGTTTGAACTGTGTTTAACTGTTATTGTTTTAGATATTGGCATATATCCTAGTTTGCTTGCGATTATCGTGTAAGTTGTATTGGAATTAATGAAGTTTAATGAGTATGTACCGTCATTGTGGGTTGTAGTTTGGGCTACCTGTGTGCTGTTTTGAATAACTTTTATTGTGACGTTTCCAAGGCCTTTGTTGGTAGAATTATCCTTGACTACTCCCGATATTATGGGATCTGGAATCTGGCTGCTGGTATTTTTTACACTTGCTGATGATTGTAAAGAGTGAAAACTAGAATTACTGTTATTGGTTGTATCTGCTGCTGAAACTGTACTGCAAAGAGCCAATGTAAAAATGCAAACTAATACTAATATTATTCTTTTGATATTCATTTGAAAATCACCTCCTGTTTTTGTAAAAAAATTCAAATCTTTAATGTAGGCTTGGCAATTTTGTCGAGATAGAAATGTGAAGTATAGTAAAACATTTGTACTAATTGTAAACTGTTTGTGAGCATTATCACATGTTTATTAAAGAGTTTGAATGGTTTAGTGATTTGACTTCTTTTCAGTTTCAATAGTCCATACTATAAAATTTAATACCTTATTCACAAAACAAAAACAAGCATATATGCACATATTTTGGGTATTATATAATATTAGATTATTAATTAAAGATAAATATTAAAAAATTAATTTATATTATCTGTTAGCTATTTCAAAACTTTAAATGGGGATTAAAACTAGTTTTAGTTGAGAGGAAGTGGTAAATTTGTAAAATAAGTTATAAATAACTAATTTTTACACTTGAAATTGACCTCTGGAATAGGTGGGAGAACCCTATTATTTTTTTATAGTTTAAAACATAAAATAATAAGGGAATAATCATGGAATATGATGTTGTGATAATTGGTGCCGGACCTGCAGGGCTGTTTGCAGCAGCTAAGTTAGCTGATCATCTTAAAGTTGTTTTAGTAGATAAAGGAAGAGGAATGGAAGGAAGAACATGTGCTGCCCTTAAAAACAGCACCTGTAGAAAGTGCAAACCATGTAATATAACTGGAGGACTTGGCGGAGCCGGAGGGCTTTCTGACGGCAAGCTCAATTTAAGGCCTGATATAGGGGGTAACCTTGAAGAGTTTGTAAGCAAGGAAGAAGCGTGGAATATTATATATGAGATAGATGACTTTTTCTTAAGACATGGTGCCCCGGATGAACTGTATTCTCCATCTAAAGAGGATATATCTGAAATTTTAAAGAAATCTGCAGCAGCTGGAATTAAATTTATCCCAATAGTCCAGAGGCACATTGGATCAGATAAGACACCTGCTGTCATAAACTCCATAAGGAAAGAACTTGAAAGTAAGGGTGTTGTTTTTTTACTTGAAACTGAAGTTTTGGACATTCTTGCTGATAATGAAATAAAAGGAGTAATTGTGCGGGATAAATCTGGAAATGAATTTGAAATAAAATGTGACTATGTACTGGCGGCACCTGGAAGAGTAGGTGCATACTGGCTCTCAGATCAGCTTAAAAAGCTTAAAATTCCTATAAAATACAACCCTGTTGATATTGGAGTTAGAGTTGAGGTTCCACAAATTGTAATGGAATCTATAACTGAAATAGAATGGGATCCCAAATTTCACATAACAACAAAAACATATGACGACTTTGTAAGAACTTTTTGTGTTTGCCCTAAAGGGTTCGTTGTTGAAGAAGTATATGATAGTTTTGTTGGTGTAAATGGGCATTCTATGCGTGAAAAATTATCTGAAAATACTAACTTTGCGTTTTTAGTTAGGGTAGAATTAACTGAACCTGTTGAAAATACCTCAGCATATGCATTTTCAGTTGCAAGTATTGCTAACATACTTGGGGGTGGAAAACCTATCATTCAAAGACTGGGAGATCTTAAAAGAGGCAGGAGATCAACATGGAAACGGATTGAAAAAAGCCATGTTATTCCAACATTTAACAATGTGGTGCCGGGCGATATTGCTATGGCCCTACCAAATAGGCTGGTTGTAAATATTATAGAAGGTCTTGATGCATTGAATGAAGTTATTCCTGGAGTAGCATCTGATTCAACACTTCTTTATGCTCCTGAAATTAAACTGTATGCCATGAGAACGGAAGTAGATCGAGGGCTGAAAACTGGTATTGAAGGACTTTATGTGGCAGGAGATGGGGCAGGAGTTTCAAGAGGGATTGTTGGAGCTGCTGCAACTGGTATTATAGCTTCAAATGATATTTTAAGGGAAATTAACCCCATGTAATTCTATAAATGAATATAAAATAATAAATATTTTGATAAAAGAGTTTTAATATTTAATTAAATATTATAATGCCTATTTTTATATGGTTAACCTTATTTTGAGCTATTTTTGGATAAAAGGCATAAATTTATATCATATGTTATTAAGAGTATATGTATTAGATTTAGGGACTCTGAAATAACTATTAGGAGGATTAAAATGAGAAATCTGTTTGCGGGGATACTGGCCATAATTCTTGGCCTTATAGTTATTGCGTTTCCGTTTTTAACAGCGGTAACGGTCAGCATATTTGCGGGTGTTGTGGTACTTTTAATAGCAATATGGCTGCTTATACTGGGAATATCTGAGCTAGAAATAAGCAGGACAACAGGTATATTGAATTTGGTACTGGGTATTATAGCCCTGATAATAGCAATTGGTTTGATTATAAACCCTGCCTTACTCAGCTTTATAGCAGGATTGACACTGTCTATAGCAGGTATATTCCTGATAATAGCAGGTTTAATATCACTGGTAGATGGAATGCACCGAAAAATGGCATGGGCTGGAGTTTTAGGTATAGTCCTTGGTATTATCTACCTTATACTGGGCTTATTTGCATTTAATCCAGTTAACTTGGGATTCTTGATAGGTATCTGGCTGGTTATAACTGGTATATTCAAATTAGTGGAATGAATTTAGAGAGTGGTAATTAATTACCACATATTTTGTTTTAAAACATTTATTCCGTTAAAAACTTCTAAATTAGCCAGTAATCTGTTTAAAAGTATTAAAAAGTTTAAAATAATTTTGAGAAATAGTAGCTATTTTTTACGGACAATTACTGCAGTTCCATAGGCTAAAATTTCTTGCATTACATTTGAAACTTCATTGGAATCATATCGAACGCTTATTATAGCATTGGCGCCCATTTGCTGCGCATGATCTATCATCCTGTACACTGCTTCGTCCCTTGACTCTTCCATCATCTTGACATATTCCTTTATTTCTCCACCAAACATGGAACGTATTCCTGCACCTACCTGCCCGCCTACACCTCTACTGCGGACAGTCAGCCCGTAACAAAAGCCTTTAGTTTCAACAACATCATATCCTGGGACATGGTTCGAGCTTACCACTATAAAACTCTGCTGTAACCCTCCCTCGTCATTGTTTATAGGCATTTCGCCCTCTTGGGAAGTATTTACTTTCCTTTTTTCTTCAAGTTTCCTTTGTATTTCCTCATTTGAGACCATGGGAACCAACTCATTTACTAAACTACAGTTATATTTGTCCGGTTAGATTTAAATCTTTATATTCTTAGGTAAAAAATTAGTTAATGATTGAATTTTATTAATATCCTTTTAAATGCAATTTACCGGCAAATAATGCTTATGATATCTCCACTTTTAAGTTCGTAGTCGCTGCTCACCCTCATACAGCTCCTCGCGTCCATAGCATGCATGAAGCTCTCACCAATATCTGTATGGATTACGTAAGCTAAATCCCTTGGTTTTGACCCTGTTCTAATTAGAATAGCGTCTGGAAGCACGTTACCTTTGCCGTCGCACATCTTATGTTCATCTTCAACAGGAAAAACAACGATCATCTTTAAAAGGTCAAAAATTACCGTGTTTAACGCTTCCTGTACTCCAGTACTTCCGTATTTATTGAGTACATGTTCCTTAATATAATTCAAGGCTTTTTTCTGGGCATCGCTTAATTTTTCAGGATCTACTATTTCAAAGTCTGAGTCTCCAGAAGTATAATTTATTAAACCTGCTTCTGCGGCTTTTACCAGAGCTAATTCTGATTCGGCAGATGCTGGAATTACATTTTCGTATTTTTCCTGCAGGCGTTTTACGTTCTCCTCTGCAGTTGGAAGGTCTGCCTTGTTGGCGACTATGAGCATTGGTTTAGCTATACGCAGCAGAACAGCTAAAAATTCCTGCATGTCTTCATCTTCCCATGCATGATACTCTGTAGGAATAGACCTTTTTGCTTCAAGGATATCCTCTAATGATATTCCAATCCCGCTGAGCTGGTCATGTATAATTCTAGCAAAATCAACCTTCTCTGCCTGGGCCTTTCTTATTAACCTGCTCCAGTTTTTCTTCAATATCCCAAAGAGCCACATGGTTATTTCATGCTCTAAGAAGTCCACGTCTTCAAGCGGATCATGAGAACCTGCGTCTACAGGTCGTCCTTCTTCATCAGTTGATCCTGAAGCGTCTATTATATGTATAAATGCTCCAGATTGCCTTAAATCATCTAAAAACTTATTTCCAAGTCCACGTCCTTCGTGAGCTCCTGGAACTAACCCTGCAACATCTATGAGTTCTACAGGTATCATCCGGGTCCCGTCAACACATTTTGAGTTTTGGGGATTGCATGTAATCTTTAGTTCTGTACATGGGCATTTTGTTGTGACATAGGCAACTGCTTTATTTGCATCTATGGTGGTGAATGGATAACTTGCAACTTCAACCTGACTTAAAGTTGCTGAATTAAAAAATGAAGATTTTCCAACGTTTGGCTTTCCTGTTACTCCGATCTGTAGCATTTTTATCACGTTCTATTTATTCTTTTTATCAGTTTAATATTGAGGTGAGGTAGCAGATAACATTTGTGGAAATTAATTTAATTAATTTAAACATGTCTAATGGAAAAAAGTAGTGTATAACACTGATAACTGGATAATTAATTAAAAAAATTTAGGTAAGGATGTATTTTTTCCCGTAACGTGTTTCATATGTGTAATATAATTTATAAGCCCATTTGTACTTCCATTTGTAAGTCCAGTAGTAGTGCCATCTTCCATATCGGTTATACCCGTGTTTGTACCATTTTTTATACCACTTTTTATACCATTTTTTATGTGAAACCTTTGCTTTGTAGCTGTATTTTACTGTCCGATAAATTTTGTAATTATCTGTGTAAACATATGACAACGTACCTGACATGTCAATGGCCATGAATTTGATGGTTTGGCTGGTTTTAAGGACAATGGGGCCTGTATAAACCAGACTGTTTCTTGTAGGGTTACTTCCATTCAGCGTATAATAAATGGTTGCAGGTTCACTTGCTTTTAAGCTTATGCTTAATGGGCTGTAGTAAGAACCTCCTTTTAGATTAACACTTACTGCAGGAGCTGTTGAATCTGTTATTATGTTTGTTAAAGCCTTAAGTGCGTTAATTCTACCGCCAGTTAAGGTTTTCCCTGCTAAAGAACTTATATAATCTACGTTATTTAAAATGGTGTATTTTATTTGAAGGGCAGTTAGATCTGGCCTTATTGACTTAATGAGTCCTGCAAGCCCTGTTACATAGGGTACAGCCATCGAAGTTCCTTGCATATATCCGTACTGTGATCCTGGCAATGTGCTGCATATGTGTGTTCCAGGAGCAGCTACATCAACTGAATTCAATCCATAATCTGAAAAAGATGCAAGAGTATCGTTTGCATCGGTTGCTGCAACTGAAATTATGTTTTTACTTGTAAAGCATGCAGGGTAGACTGGTGAAATATCATCATTTGCGCCACTGCCCCTATTTCCTGCAGCACAGACTACCAGAGCAGAAGAAGCATCAATTACATCTTTAAGGGCTTGGGAATATTCACTTCCTCCCCATGAACAGCTTATTATGCTTGCTCCCATCTTGGTTGCATAACGTATTGCAGATACAGCATCGTCTACGTACCCGTTCCCTTCATTATCAAGGAATTTTAGGGACATGATGGTGGTGCTCCACATAACTCCTGTAACTCCTTTGGAGTTGTTACCAACGGCTGCAATAATCCCTGCTACATGGGTACCATGCCCGTCATCATCGGAGATATTGCTATTGTTGCTGATGAAATTCCATCCATAAACATCATCTATATATCCATTGTGGTCGTCATCAATGTTATTTCCGGGTATTTCGCCTTTATTTATCCATATATTGGCTTTAAGATCAGGATGATTTAGATCAATTCCTGAATCAATTACTGCAATTATAACTTTATGTGATCCAGTTGTGATATTCCATGCCTCTGAGGCATTGACCTGAGAAAGTCCCCATTGATAATCATAGTAAGTATCATCCGGAATAGAATTTTCTGCATAGGCATAATTAGGTTCGGCATAAATTACGTTAGAATTTTTTTTATACTTTGCTATTGCATCATTTAGAGACATATTTACAGGTATTCTAACCAATTGTAATCCTTTCACTTCGCTGTATTCTTTTATTACAGTAGCCCCAATTTGGTGGTTAACCATTTGGGAAATTTTTTTATAACTGGTTTTACTGCTGTACTTAAATTTAACAAAAAGCTCATTTTTTTTGTAATTTGTAGAATTAGTATTTTTTGAGGTGTAATTATTTGTTATATTTGAAGAAATGGATGTTGAAGATATGTTAGTACTACCGTTTATGCCCGAAACATTTGAGGCGCTAGCTACGCTACAAAAAGTAAATAATGAAATTAATATAACTATCAGCAGTATTATATGCTTTTTCAACGGTTTCCCCTTTATTTAATTTATTATAAATTAATTTATATTATGTAAAATCCAGTATATAATAATTTCTTATACATAAATGCTTTAATAGCTATAGTGCGCATTTTTAAGTTTTAAAATAATAAAATTTAGGCATATATGTATTAATGTGAAATTTCATACATGCAGTGTCTTAAACATTTTAGAAACGCTCATGCCAGAATGTTGTGTAAATAATATCGATTCACTCGTGTGTCTGGTTAAGTAAATTGTATTTTTTTAAGATAAATTCCCTATAATCAATTAAAACTATTTAACATGAAGTATAACTCACGCACAGGATCATGGACATGTAAAAATCGCAGCTAACAAACACAATGTGTTTGTAGCCCGAAAAATTTACGAATTTTCGACGGCTGACAAATCTTTTGATTTGACAACATTTTTCTATATGTAAAAAATCATAGATTTTTTAAGGTTTTTTGAGAGATTTTTACGGTCACAAAAACCGAAGTTTTTGTGAACATGAGTAAAAAATAAGTTCATTCATGCTTGCATGAATTTGCTGGTTAACTAAATATGATCTTTTAAACATATTCAACTCCAATTAACAGGTTCATCATTTAACATACAGTAAAATTTCACAATAATGGACCAGGGAGAATAAGTTTTAAAAGTTAGTGAACCTATTAAAATAATATAACATATTTTAACGGGGTTTAAATGTCAAAGCTGTATATTGTAGGGATAGGTCCAGGATCTAAAGATTATTTAACTTTAGCTTCAAAAAAGGTGGTTGAATCTTCTGATGTAGTAATTGGAAGTAGAAGAGCACTTGATCTTTTTAAAATTCCAGATCACGGTAAAATAGAACTCAACGCTCAAAATATGAAAGAAGATATGAAACTCGCAGTTTCTGAGGTTAAAAATGGTAAAATTGTTGCACTGCTTTCAACTGGCGATCCTGGATTTTCCGGAATTTTAAAGCCGATTTTAAAGCTGAAAGAGGATATAAATATTGAAGTTATTCCGGGAGTAAGTTCGGTTCAGTTATGTGCCGCCAAACTTAAAATTCCGTGGGATGAAGCGGATTTAGTTACCATGCATGGAAAAGGGATTTTGGAGGATATTTTAGATACCATCAACAATGGAAAACCTACAATAATGCTTCCAAACTTTAAACCAGCTGAATTAGCAGCTTATTTAATTGAAAATGGCATTGATCCAGATAGAAAAGCGGCAATTTGTGAAAAACTCAGTTACGGCGATGAAAAGATAATAGAAACATCTTTAAAAAACATTTCAGAAATGGAATTCAGCTATATGTGTGTTATGGTTGTTTACTGATAATTTGAGTTACTCAAATGAATTAATATTTGCTAAAATAAAAAAATAGGGAAAACTTAGTATTTCCCAGTTTTAAACTTAAAAGTGTATCCTGCAAAATTATTGCCGGCATAATCTTTTACAGCTGATGCTGGAATGTAAATTGTGTAGTATAAGTATTTGCTTCTTTTGCTGTTTGTTTTAATATAAATGTGGTTACCACTGACCCATTTAGTTATTTTACATGTTTGATTATACTTATTTTTCACAATAACATTAGACCAGTTAATACTGGCTAAAACATTCTCACTGAACCTGATAGAAATAGGATGGGTTCTTGAAATGCCAGTAGTATTATTTTTTGGATATGTTGCAACCAGTTTTGGAGCTATTTGGTCAAGGATGTAAGTTTGTGTGTAAACACAAGATTTATGGCCGTTGTTATCCACTGCCATATATTTTAATGTGGTTGTATGGGTTATTGTAATGATGGCGTTGTATTTAGTGCTTGTAATTGTGGGAGTACTGCCGTTTATAGTATAATAGATAATTCCAGGTTTATCCATGGTTAAAGTAACATTTTTGGCTGTGTTAAAGTAACCTCCAGATCGGCTGGCTTTCACTGTTGGTATCTGTATGACTTTTTTGTCCAGTGCATTAATAATGGCATTGGCATCGGATGCCTTTTTAGCCGCTGAATCATATGCATAAGTTTCATAGATTATTGTAGGTATTCCTTTCTTTGCAATTGGTACAGTGACATATTGGGGACTTGTAGGATTCGGAGGGTAATAAACTCTTAAAAATGTCATCGCACTGATTATCTGATTTGCGTATGTTTTAGTTATTTTAGTGCCTGAAATTGGATATAAAAACCTGCAGTAAGCATAACCGCTGTTTTTATAATGATTTTCATGATTGTCCACCACTAACATCGGATGTTCATTAGAAACATCGGGTACTACAAACTTTTGAGCTAATAATTGCCCATTCATCCTGCTTTTACTGTAATCATTGACATTTTTAGTTACATGGACATAATAAAGAACATATCTTTTATTCAGACTTGCGGACTTGCTTTTTACAGCATTAGCAATCGCCTTATGTATTCCATTTTCCTGTGGATGAACCCCGACTATAAGAACTACAGTTTCGTTAGAACTGTAATTTCCATAAACTACTTTATCCACATAACCATAGCTTGTACTTCCTATTTGAGTTGCATAGCTGGCATTAATTATTGAAAAGGCTACTAAAATGAATAAAATCACACATATTATTTTTTTTGTCATTTTTTAATCCCTTAATTATTTAATAACTCATTATAATTTATTTAATAATATTTAAAATAATTATAATTATTTTAACAATTTAATAATTAAAATTTTTTATTTTACATGGTATTAATTTAAAATAGATATATTTAATCGTTATAAATCATTTTAATGCATAAATAATCTTTTGAAGAAGTTATTTTTTAAAAATTATAGCTTTTGATCAGTTTAAATATTTTAAACTAATTCTTCATCCTCTTCCTGCCACATTGGGTAAACCATGGCTAAAAATTTAAGTTCATTAGGGGCTGTGTTTTCAATGTACTGCTTTGAATTTGCAGGGATGTAAATCACTTGACCTGGCTGAACTTCTTCAGATTCATCATCAATATGCATAATGCCCTTGCCTTCAAGGATGTAATATATTTCAATGGAAGTTTTTAATCTGTGGGGTAGTGAAGATTCACCCGCCTTTAAAATTGCATGGGCAATGCTGTAATTTATATTTAAGTCTTCATTCTCCTTTTTTGGATGTAGTAATTCGCAGAGAATAGTATTATCAAGGGCTTTAAAATAATCGCAGTTTTTAATGTCTCTTATCAACATATAACCATCTCATCCAGGATATAATTAATAATATTATATAAACAATTGAATATATGGGATATTAACACTATAAATCCTTTTTTATAATACAAACCCATTATAATCAAATTTGTTGATGTTAAGTCAATTTCGTGCTTTATAATGGTATTTTCATGATTATATATTCTATTAGGTTAATAAATGATATTTTAATGGTTATAATCGGCTATATCTTGAGATATGATACATAGGATCTAATAAATACTTAAAATAATGTCTAATTAAATAGTTTAAAATTAGGGCTCTAAAATTAAAATTTTTAGGTAGATAACAAGAAATAAAAAATATTTGAGTTATAATAATCAAATATTTTTAGGATTTAGACTGTAAAAGGAGATCTATGGCATCATCCACGGTTACAATGCCTTTAAGATGATTTTCATCGTCAGTAACAGGGACTGCAAGTAAATTGTACTTTGCAATGGTTTCTATTACGTCAAACTGCTTTTTGTTAACATCAACGGATATCACATCTTTAGTCATGAATTCTTTTATTGGTTTATCAGGATCTGCAAATAACACCTGTTTTAAAGATGTAACTCCGGTTAAATTATCCTGTTTAGATAATGCATAAATGTAATAAATACTTTCAGCCTCTTTATCCATTTCTTTGAGTTTATCTACAATTTCACCCGCTTTCAACTCTTCAGAGACTGCCGCAAATTCGGTTGTCATAATCCCTCCGGCGGTGTCTTCGGGGTACTGTAGAAGTTTCTTCAGGTCATTTGATTCTTCGGGATCCATTAATTCCAACAGGTTATCTGTTTTAGAATCGGAAAGACAGCCGAGTAAATCCGTTGCATCATCAGGCGACATTTTATTTAAAATATTTGCAGCTTTTTTAGAATCAATTTCATCTAGTAAACACATCTGGTTTTCCTGTGAAACTTCTTCCAGAATGTCGGCAGCAACTTCATCATCAAAGGAGTTGAGGATGGTAACTGAGTCTTTAACGCTCAACTTTTCAACTATATCTGCTATGTCTGCAGGGTGAAGCTTCTTAAGGTCGTATTTATGAACTTTTAATTTTAAATTGAACATGTTGTCCCTGCTTGTTGAGACATCGATGTCTTTCCAATCGATATAATCCTCTTGAAGGTTTATTTTAAGGCTGCTGGCTATTTTTTCCAGTCCAAGTCTTCGCAGCGCCCCTTTAAGACTTATATCTACACCAATAAGTCTATAATGGCTGTTAACGGGGGATACCTGCAGGTCATTAATTCTTCTTATTTTTTTGCCATCTACATCCACCAGCTGTTTATCAAACACGTCTTCTACAAGCTTGATGTCTCTTTCGCCTATATTATACTCTTTAATATTTTCAAAGAGGGTATTAAGTGATATAGTGCTTCTTGAATTGTTTACATATTCCCAGGGTATGTTAATGTCCTTTTTATGGGGTCCGCGAAGAACTATTGCATTTATTACAGGATAAGATCTCTTGGTGGAGATTATGCAGTCTTTGCACTTTCCAACTATTTTACCGTTCGAGTCAAACACGGGTCTTTCAATGATTTCGCTTATAAATTGTAAAAAATCACTCCCCTGAGCAGATTTATTTTTCAATTATGTCTATCATGCAAATGGATTATACTTCCTGTCAAATTGTAATTTGGACATAGAATTATCTTAATATGTATTCGACATATAATTTATTTAAACAGCCTCTGACGCGGGTGTTACTTTAAAATTCCGGTTATAACTACAATTTCTTCAAAGAAACATTTTTCACTGGCAGTTATACCTGCCTCAAATCCCAGTTCCTCTAATTTTTGGATGGTTTTTTCGTTATTGGATAAAGATGACTGCACGAGCTGGACTCGACCGCCTTCATTTAAATGGTCCTTTACCTCATTAAGGAACTTGTCTATAGTTGCCCTGCCGTCTGCTCCACCGTCCCAGGCAGCATTAATTTCTTCGTCAAATTTTTCATCCTCATCCGTTGGGAGATATGGGGTATTGAATAAGATTAAGTCGAATTTTTCATCTTCAACAGGTTCAAATAAGTTCCCGGTTTTTAATTCAACGTTATAAGTCCTGTTGGTAATAGTATTTTTAAGGGCGCATTTAACTGCATCTTCATTTATGTCAGTTGCAGTTACTTTTTTTGACTTCTGTGCAGCTACAACTGTTATAAGCCCAGTACCGGCACCTATTTCAAGTACTTCATCTCTTCTTTGGATGTCCAGGTTTTCTGCAAGTAAAAATGTGTCTTCTGCAGGTTCATATACATTACGGTGGGTGTAAATTACGATTCCTTTGTATTCTAACATTTTAATTATTCCTTACTGTTGATAAATTTCAAATATAAAAGAGATAATAAAATTAGGATTTATAAATTATTGTATTTAGTTAAACATTTTATTTTACACCTGTGCATATTGTAGTATACGCAGTCTTCAGGATATGATCTACATATCTCCATGTACTTATTTGAAACTTTTGCTGCAATTAGTGGATTTTTAGGATATTTTTTCAATGTTTGTATGGCATCTTCTTTTTTGACATATCTTGCTTTCCCTACATTAATCATCCCTTCAGCAAGTTCATCTAAAAATACAGATTCTGTAAACTTTGAGTCTTTATTCATGGCTCTGCAAACGCGTTCTCCTACTGCACATTTCTTTGATTCATGAATCAAAATTGACGCGGTGTTTATGTCAATGAATCTTGGTTCTGATACTATTATTTTCTTCAATAATTCTTTCCCGATGCGTTGGCCTAAAACTGGAATTTTTACAAGTTTAAGAAAATAAAGCGTCAATTTCACATTTTTTAAAACTTTTCCAGATGTATAATCATCAATAGTTGGCATATTATGGCCTGTTTTAATATTTAATTAAAAATATTTGGGAAGACAGTATATTCAGTCAAATAAAGTTTAATCGAATACTTCTGTAAATCCATATTGAATCTGTAAATTATATTTATTTTGGGAGTCTTTAGTGATTTCAATTTTATCTCCAGCTGCTAATCCTTCCCATGAAATAAAATAATGTTCATGAGGCCTGTCAGGCCCTCTACAAGTACAGGGATATGATTCTACCATGACTTCTCTGGATATATTTTCATTTGAAAGCTCAAAATTAGTTCCAATGGGAGGAAAAAATGATAATTTACTCTTTAAAATAAAAATAAAATCTTCCTTAGCTTCCTTTGAAGATATCTTTCTTGAATAAATGTTTTGAGCGGCCATGTATACTCCTCAAACTCGTTTCGATGTTAGAAATTTACCTTCAAACCCGTCGATAGCAGCTGGAAGGCAGTCAAGCACCGAGGCAAATCCTGAATGGTGTAAATTCAGCACTACAGCACCTACAACTTCTTCACGAGTAGCACCTTCATTTTTGGCCATCATTGCATGCATCTGCACTCCTTTTACATTCCGATTAGCGGTTTGAATGGCTATGTTGATTAACTGCTTTGTTTTAGCGTCTAATCCTTCTAAAGACTGCTGTGCTTTAATTAGATCGTTAAAACGTTCTGCAACTTCCGGACATTCTTCTATAAATATTTCATATGGGCTCTGGGTCATGTTTTCATCTCTTCATTTTTTGAAAATAAATTTATGTGCCGTATTATATTTTTTGCAAATATGCCATAAAAAATCAGTACAATACTGATAATTGAAGGTACTAATGCTATAAATGTTGGATAAGTAATGTAGTATAATATTGAGCCGATCAAAGCAAAATACCTATGATTATAAAGATTATATTCAAAAGATAAGATTTCATTTTACATTTCCTCTGTTAATAACCTTATAATAATATTAAATAATTTTATTTAAAATTAATAGTTTATATAAATGTTAACGTATTAAATGTTTCAATTCACCAGAAATTACCATAACTTCAGCAGGATCAAGTTTCACAACCCTAGCACTCAAAAGATTTTCATCCAGTTTTGAAACTATTTCCTTAGCTTCTTTCTTGTCCACACTTGCAATTTCATGGAATGAGTTAAGCAGTGCATTTCTCACTTTTTTCTTTTTATGCTGGAAAAGAGCCCTTGAAACTTTTATGAAAAATTCGTCAATTTCAACATTTTTATTTGGAACCAGTTTGATCACAGCCGATGATATCTTGGGGTTTGGGAAGAATGCATGTTTTGAAACTTCAAAAAGCATTTCAACATCCCCGCAGAAACTCATCATCAATGATAATCTTGAATAATTAGATTCACCCGGTTTTGCCACCATTCTTTCTGCAAATTCAAGCTGGTACATAAGTACTGCAAAATCAAAGTCATATTCAAGCAGTTTAAATGTGATAGGGGATGAAATTTTATATGGAAGGTTGGATACAACTTTATTAAAATAAGGAAAATCAGTTTTTACTGCATCTGCAACCATAACTTCTACATTTGAAATATTAAGCTTTTTAAGGCGTTTATTTAAAACAGCAGCAATTTTTTGGTCCTGTTCAACAGCAATCACTTTTTTTGCATGTTCAGCCAGGGGGATTGTCAATGTTCCTATACCTGCGCCAATTTCAAGTACGGTGTCTTCAGAAGATAGATCTGCATAATCAACAATTTTGTTCAGTATATTTGAATCTATCAGGTAATTCTGGCCTTTTCGCTTATCTAATCTTATATCATTCTCTTTCAGTATTTTTAGAGTTTCTTTAACTAACATTAGATATACCTGAGTAAGATTGTAGTGTTCTATTAAAAAAAATTAGAAAAAATATTTAATTTAAAATAATTAGTTTCGTTTTGTAGTGGATCTGGTGAAAAGTACATATTTTCGCTTTCCTTTTTTGTCTCCTGTAGCTTCAAGTTCCATAAGAACTCTTTTTGAAAGAAGCTTTACAGGGTCTGAAAGCATAGGGACCCTTTTTTTGAGATCATCAAAGCTTTCAAACGGTTTTTCTTGTCGCGCTTTGATAATGTCCCACATATGTTTTTTTCCAATTCCAGGTAATAGTTCGAGTTGATGGAGTCTGGTTGATATTGATCCTGCTTCGTTGAAAAACCCAATGAATTTATCTTCTTTTGATTTAATGATTTCTTCTACAACGTAGTTTAATTCAACTTTAGCAGTGGCAGTGAGGTCATCATATCTGAGTCGTCGGTTTACACGAGAGATCTGGTCGCGTTTTCCTGAGCCTATATAAACTTTCTGGTGAATATCCAGTGAAACGTTTTCTTTTGGAATAAGCTCAAGTAGAGTAAATTCCTCTTTACCCATAGCTTGAACTACAGGTTTTCTTTTATATGATGGTATACCTTCTTTAACATAACCTAAAGGAAGATAATCCAAAATAATTGCATATTCTTCCATTTAATCACATCGCCGATGCTATCTCGAATATTCGAGTTTGAAAATCATGTTGATTTTCAATATTTAGTTAATATCTTAAGATATTGTCTGGATTAAGATTCAATTAATCCTCTGAAATTTGTTTATATTATTATTGGCTTTAATATTCCTTATAGTTATCTGTAATTATTTACTATTTCCAATATCTTCTCCATGTCCTCTTGTTTAAATGAACCCCTTTCTTTAGCAAATATTAACCTTAAATCTGCTAGATCTTCAGGCATAATATCTGCTACCTTAATAGCTTGAGTCTTTTTGATTATTTCTGAGAGTTCTTCAACCAGTTTTTTAGCAGCTTCTTCATCTAACTTTGAAAATTTTGTTACATGGTCCAGAGCAAGATTTTGCTCGTATGTAAGCTCATAATGCTCTGAAAGCTCTCCAAGCATCTCTTTAACTTCTGAAATTGTGATAGGGTCAGTATCGATAACTTTTTTCCCAATCATCAATATCACTCTTGCATTTTAAGGTGTTCAGGTCTTATTATTAGTTTTTTAGCCTTATTACCGTCGTTTATTTCTACTATGTATGCTCTACCCCTCTTATCAGCTATTCTACCGGTTTTCCCGTGGAAACGAGGGTGTGGTTGACCTTTTTGAACACTAGGATCAATTATTATGTGGACTAAATCACTTTCATCGAAAGTCTGTATTTTTTTAGTTATTAAATTTGCCCTACTTACTCTTAAGTCCTTTTTAAGTTTATAACGTGTTTTGCTTCTAAAACCTCTAGATCTGGTTACCATTCTTAAACCTCCGTGATTATTAAAGTTATTAAATTGAAATTTAGAATATGTTAGTGCTATATTATACAATTTCAGCTGATTCAAAGAATTCTTTAGAAAAATTCGTTAAGTGAAATCAGATTTCAAATATGTAGATCATAATTGGCATATTCTCTATTTATGTAATATTGTTAAAACACTATTTATACTAAACTTGTCTATTTTAAATTTTATTAAATTTAAACCTTATGAATATATCTGTCAGTACACTTTTAAATATTAACCTTAAAATTCAGTTTTATATTAAATATCATGCTGAATTTATTAAATATTTACTTCTAATACATCTAGCTGGATGCAAAGAGCATTAATTCCTAAAATCTCGGATACGCTGGGTTTTGATCTTCCTTCATCACCAGATATAAGTTCTTTTATGTATAAACCGCCTTCACATTCCACTATCATTTCAAATTTATGTGCATCTATTGGTTTGGTAGTTATACTTCTTACCTTTCTTGTTCTTATTTTATCTGCACGTCGGTGAGACACTCTTATTGGAGTTCGTTGATTTATAATCTCCATTGAATGTAATAAATTTAATTTGTCACCATTAATATCATTTTCAAGCTCTACAATTGCTCTATAAACTTTATATGTGTCTGTAGATGAGCATTTTATGGTGCCTTTTCTATCTTTTCCCACGAACTTTAAATCATGAACTTCTACTTTTCCACCTGCAAATGTGTTGATTTTTTCTTCAAGAATTTCAAGATCTAAATCTCTTATCTTGGGTTCCTTAATCTCAAGTACAAATGGCCTTCCACTTCCAAGCATTTTAACATCTATATCTTCTCGACCTGCGCCGTGGAATTTGGATTCGCTTCCTATAGCTAATTTTACAGCTTCTGGAGAAATTAACTCTTCAACCGTTTCAGGGTACTGTTTCCCTGTGTAATTGCAGTTTGGACATCCTTTGCCTCTGCATTTTCCGCAGGGCCATTTAGTTTGAGGGATACCTCTTACAAGCTTTCTGTAGCGCCCTTCTATAAAGATTGGATTTAACTGAATTTCTATATCATTATTTACAAAATCCACCATTATGACTATATTTGGATAATCAAATTCTACGTTCTTTTCGAGGGTTGAATATAATTTTTTGCCGATTTCTCGATTAATTTCTTTTTTAATATTTTCAACGTCAAGTTCCAGATTTTTCTGGATTTCTCCTTCTTTACTGAGAATCTCTGGTGAGACACGGCATCCAACAAGGAATGTTGAAAATTCAATGTTTTCATGGTTTATTTTATCTATTATTTTATCAATAAGCCCGTTTTCAACATCATTAAACAGGTTACCGCATATATAACATGGACCCGATGTATCGCTATTGTTTCCATTTAGGATTTGTCTTACATATTCTCCCCTGTACTTGTTATCTGGTCCTTCCACAGTTTGGGAGAATGCCCTGCCTAAACAGTGATCGCATAAGTTTCCTTCTGTTATTTCCATAATTTTTAGTGCTTTTTCTGTAATTTGTGATTCCATTGTCTCATCCGGGTAAATTAATTAAAATAAGTTAAATTAACTGAAGTATTCAATTAAAAAAAGAGGGAAGTGAGTTTCAGCGCATCATCTGTCTCATCATCTGCCCTAATGGCCCGCTCATTTTCCGCTTTCCAAAGCCTTTCATTGCTTTTTTGGTAACGTTGTAATATTTAAGAAGTTCTTTAACATCTTCGTTTTTCATACCAGAGCCCCTTGATATCCGTTTTACACGGGACTGCTTTATAACTTCAGGGTGTGTGAGTTCGTGTTCGGTCATGGAGTCCATCATAATTTTATATTTGGTTAACTTTTCTTCTGTTACCTGGGAAGCATTCTTTGGAAGTTTATTTCCCATTCCAGGGATCATATTCATGACCTGCTGCATCGGCCCCATTTTATTCATCATTTCAAACTGTGAATACATGTCTTTAAGGGTGAATTTACCGCTTAACATGGCGTCCATTGTATCTGTATCGATGTCTTCTTCTGCAATTTCTTCTGCCTTTTCCAGAAGTGTTCTAATATCTCCCATTCCAAGAAGCCGTGATATAAACCTTTCAGGGTCAAATGCCTCGAAGTCATCAATTCGTTCTCCAGTTCCGATGAATTTTATAGGTGCACCAATTTCAGACACTGCAGATAGTGCCCCACCACCTTTTGCAGAACCGTCTAATTTTGTGATAACTATTGAACCTACATCTGTAGCTTGATTAAATGCAAGAGCTTGTTCACGTGCTTGTTGACCTATGGTTCCATCGATAACAAGCATAACTTCGTTGGGATTTACAATTGATGACAACTGTTCCATTTCAGTAAGAAGGTCCTGTTCTTCTTTATGGCGTCCTGCAGTATCTACAATTACGATATCGTTCTTTTTGAATTGTTCAATACCTTTTTTTGCAAGGTCAAGCGCGTCTTTATTTTCTGGATCCCCATACAGCGGCACGTCCATGCTTTCAGTCAGCTGACGCAGCTGTTCATATGCTGCAGGCCTCCATGTATCTGTACTTACAATTGCAGGACGGAAACCTTTCTTCTGCAGGTACCTCGTAAGTTTTCCAATGGTGGTTGTTTTACCGCTTCCCTGAAGCCCTACAAACATTATTTTATATGGTTTAGCATTAACTTCCACTTCTTCTGCTTTGCTGCCTACCAGGTTCACCAGTTCTTCGTAAACAATAGTTATAATATACTCTCTTGGTGTAATTCCTTTAGGGGGCTCTTCTTTTAGTGCCCTCTCTTCTATGGTTTTTGAAAGTTTAAAAACAAGCTTAATGTTAACGTCTGATTGAATAAGTGCCCTTTGAATATCTTTTACAACTTCTTTTACCACTTCTTCATCGATTATGGGCATACCTGCTAATTTTTTCATTGTTTTGGTCAAGTTTTTACCTAAATTGCCTAACATGATCTGCCTCGTATAATTTTTATAATTCTCAATTTCGTGATTATTGCATTAAATTTTAATTCTTATTTGATAGTTTGTACAGGTCAATTTATACTCTGAGTATTTTTAAATTAATGTTAAGAATAGTAAAATACATTATTAAATATACCTTACGTTATAAAAATATCTTTGTATATATATTATTGACAATAGAATTAGATATGAAATATTAAATTTTACGTGTTTTAGTTATGATATTTATATGTCTCGGTGATAAAATGCTTGATAAACTTAAAAAAACCCTTGAAGAATCACCTATAGTAAAAAAAGGTGAATATAATTATTTTGTACATCCAATAACTGATGGCATAATGCTTGTTGAACCAGATCTTTTAAAAGAAGTTTCAAATGCAATTACAAAAGTTGCAGATTTAAATGTTGATAAAATCGTGTGTATGGAAGCGATGGGTATTCATATTGCAACTGCACTTTCCCTTGAAACAAACATCCCATTTGTGGTTGTTAGAAAAAGGTGCTACGGCCTGGAAGAAGAAGTTGCAGTCCACCAGGTTACAGGTTACAGTGAATGTGAGCTTTATATAAATGGGCTCAGAAAAGGGGATAGAATACTAGTTGTAGATGATGTATTGAGCACAGGTGGAACTATGGTGGCAGTTTTAAATGCACTTAAAAGTGTAGGGGTAGAAATTGCAGATATAGTTGCTGTTGTGGAAAAAGGAAACGGAAAAGAAAGGGTCAAAAAAGAAACAGGTTACGACGTCAAAACTCTTGTTAAAGTGGATGTTAACGGGGGTAAAGTTGTAATAGAGGACAGTATACTTTAAACTGAGTAGATAACAATGCTTAATTACGATTTTAGACTGGATGAAGTTGTTCAAAAAATAAAGGAAATAGATGCAAAGGCAGTTGGCATTCAGTTTCCAGAGGGCCTTAAAATTCATGCAGTCCGTGTTGCAGAAAAAATAGAAAATGAAACTGATGCAATGGCCATAATTTCAGGTGATCCCTGTTATGGTGCATGTGATGTTTCAGATACTCATATGGAGGGCTTAGTAGATCTAATTGTACATTTTGGCCATATAGAATTCCCAATTGAGTATAAAGTGCCGGTTCTATTTATTGAGGCATATTCTAAGATAGACGTAGATAATGTACTTAAAAAAAGCCTTTCATTTCTTCAAAACTATAAAAAAATAGGAGTTGTAACAACTATTCAGCATTTACAACTTTTAGATCAGATTAAAGACTTTTTAATTGACAATGAAAAAGATATAGTAATGAAAGAAGGTGCAGGGACAAGAAAAGGCCAGGTTCTTGGCTGTAATTTCTCAGCTATTAAAGATGTGGATGCAGATGCATTTTTGTTTATTGGAAGCGGTAATTTCCATGCCCTTGGAATCACTCTCTTTACAGAAAAGCCAGTTTTTATTGCAGACCCCTACATGAATGAAGTAAGAACAATAGATGAATTTAGAGATAGAATACTGAGAATAAGGTTTGCAAAGATAATAAAGGCGGGTGATGCCCAGAAGTTTGGGGTCATTGTTTCATCAAAAAGGGGTCAGTTCAGGCTTGACCTTGCAAAAAGTTTAAAGAAGATGATAAATAAAGAAAAAAGGGAAGCATTTATAATAATGCTGGATAATGTTTCACCAGATCTTTTAATTCCTTATATGGACCTGGACGCGTTTGTTGTAACTGCATGTCCCAGAGTGGCTATAGATGATGCAAGTATGTATAAAAAGCCTCTTTTAACACCTAAAGAACTGGAAATAGTTCTAAATAAAAGGGAATGGGAAGATTATAAAATAGATGAAATTGAACATGTATAAATAATATAAAGAATGTAACAACATAAGATAATTATAAAAATGATCAAAATTTTAAAACTTTTAATGATAATTGTATAAAAAATAAAGGAAAAATTAAGGAAGTTTTACTTATTCTAGTCGAGGTGAACTAATGAAAGCTAAATCTGGAGACTTTGTCTTACCTGGTGATGTATTGGGGGTTACTGAAGAGTTTGTTCCGTCTGAGTGGACATATGAAGAAGATGGAGAAATCAAATCACTGGTAGTTGGAAAAGTCTCAATCGATGAGAAAAATAAAAAGATATCTATAATTCCAAAAACTGGCACTCCAGCTCCTGTGGAAGTTGGTAAAACTATAGTTGGGCAAATAACTGAGGTTAGAGGTCAAAGAGCTTCAGTAAAAATAGAAAAAATTAAAGGTATTGATAGGGAACTTACAACCTCTTTTGTTGGAGGGATACATATTTCACAGGCCCAGAAAGGATATTTATCCAAATTAACTGAAGCTTTCAGGATTGGGGATATTGTAGAAGCTAAAGTTACAAAAGTCATAGGTCTGGATAATGTGGATCTTACAACTGCAAATGAAGAACTTGGAGTTCTAAAGGCCATGTGTACCAAATGCAGGCACTACATGGTAAAGACAGATAAAGAAGTCGTATGCTTAAACTGCGGGAGAAAAGAAAGAAGAAAACTCGCTGCACAGTATAAGGGTTAAAATCCTTCATTTTTTTATTTTGCATGTTTTTAGATTTTAATTGTACTTGTTTTAAATGAATTTTCTATAAATTTTGAGGTTGAGTGAAACATTTTAAAATCATTGTAATGTCGAAAAGTATATAATCTAAAATTTAATATAAGATTTAATACTATGAATTACTAATGAACTAATTTGATAACTGTATTATGCATAGTATATTTTTATTTTGTAGATGTTTAGAGTTATTAGTAAAAATTGGGTATAAATGAATAGATTTTGTTAAGATTATGAGGGATTAAAATGAAGATTATAAAAGATACTAAAAACGAACTGGAAATTGAAATTACAGGCGAAACCCATTCCTTATGTAACGCACTCAGAAGAGCTTTGATGGAAGATAAAAATGTTGAATCTGCAGCATATGTTATAGCTCACCCTATTGTGGGAGAGCCAAATTTGTACATTAAAGGTAAAAACCCAAGAAAATCTCTTGAAAAAGCTGCAAAAACGCTTCAAAAAAGAAGTGATGAGTTCAAAAGTATTTTAAAAGCCTCTTTAGAGGAATAATCTTTAATGAAAAATAAAAAATTTAGGATAATTAAAAGAGAAATACGCATTTTGGGAGTTGACGATGCTCCTTTCCCTCCTCATACAAAAAACAACGTCATGTTAATTGGTACCATCTTCAGGGGAGGAACATGGCTTGATGGGGTATTAAGGACTTACATCAAGGGGGATGGTACAGATGCAACTGCAAAAATCATCAAAATGGTAAATGACTCCAGGCATAAAGATCAAATTGGAGTCATCATGCTTGATGGAATTACTTTTGGCGGATTCAACGTTGTAAATATAAAGGAAATCTTTGATGAAACTGGCATTCCTATCATTGTTATAATGAGGAAGTTTCCAAATTTTGAGAAGATTAAGAAGGCTTTAATGAGATTTGAAGACTGCAAAGAAAGATGGACATTAATACAGGAAGCAGGAACAGTCTATAAAATAGAAAATAAAGAGCCTTTGTATATCCAGATATATGGCATTGATCTTGAAGATGCTGAGGAAATAGTTAGCATTGCTACAACAAGAAGCGCTATACCTGAGCCTATAAGGGCAGCTCATCTTATAGGGGCTGGAATTGTAACTGGTGAATCCAAAGGAAGCGCATAAAAATTAATTTTAAGGTCGTGATTAAATAAAATCTCCTTACTTAACTGTTGATGCTGTTATACTATGCGAAGATGATTCCATAGTTTTGATCAAACGAAAATATGATCCATATAAAGGTTCGTGGGCGTTACCCGGCGGATTTGTTGAATGGGGCGAAACAGTAGAATCTGCAGTTGTTAGGGAGGTTAAAGAAGAAACTGGCCTTGAAGTGGATATAATTGAGCTTGTAGGAGTTTACTCAGATCCTGGGAGAGATCCGAGGGGACATACAGTTACAGTATGTTACCTTACGAGAAAAATAGGCGGAAATTTAAAAGCAGACACTGATGCTTCCATTGCACAGCATTTTAAAAAAGATGAGATTTTGAAACTTAAACTCGCATTTGACCATGATGTCATCTTAAAAGATGCGTTTAAGTTATTAAATAGAAGTAAAACATAGATACAAACCTATTTCAGTATATGAATATTGTAGCCCGATTTTTAAAAGACCACAAAATAATTCTTATTAATGATTTTAAACTCGGATAAAGTTTATAAGTGTTGAGAAACTATTTTTTTTAATCACAATTATAATAATTTTGTAGATAAGTTACAGATTAAACTCACATACATCAAACTAAAAAATTTATTTATCTAAAAACTATCAAACTGATAAGGAGGACTAAAATGGAATTTTGTCCAAAATGTGGAACTGTCATGTTTCCTAAGGATAACTGCTTTAAATGTAAATGTGGATATGAACGGGAAATAACCAAAGAACAAAAAAACGAGTATGAAGTCTCTGAAAAAGTATCATCCAAAGAGAATATAATAGTTAAAGGCGATGATGTAAAAACATTACCAACTACTCGTGCAATTTGTCCAAAGTGCGGCAATAAAGAGGCTTACTGGTGGCTTCAGCAGACCCGAAGGGCTGATGAATCTGAAACAAGGTTTTTAAGATGCACTAAATGTGGGCAGACCTGGCGGGAATATGATTAAGTAAATCAACTGTCGTTCATCAATTGATGAGTTTTAGAAAAATATAAGACCTTACACAATAGTGAAGGGGTTATTTTATGAAAGAAAATTCAGAAAAAGAGAATTCTAAGGGGAAGACGGAAGAAAATTCTGCAATTTCCAAGAATTCTGATAATAAAGTGGAAGAAGAATCCACCACTTCTAAGTCTAGGGATGATTTCTTAAAAAAGTTGGACTCCATGTTTCCAACTCGTAAACCTGGAAAAAAAGATAAAGCGGAAAATACAGAAAATAAAGCTCCTAAAGACTCTGAAGAACAAAAACATGAAAATTCAGAAGATCCGGACAAACATGATCCTCATGCATTTCCAATGATCGGGGATTTCATAGGGTCAGATAAATGGAAAAATCTTAAATCTGGAAAGAGCAACCTGGTACTCGTAATAGGAGTTGTTGCAGGTATTTTACTGATATATGCCGGTATTTCTTTAATGATGGGATCTGTTGGGTCTCCTGAGAGAGTAGCAGATAATGTACAATTTGAAGATGTTTCATCGTTTTCAGCATTTTTAATCTTGGCCGGTGCTCTTTTAATGGGAGGGGTTTTAGTCCGCAGATTTCTCGACAAATCTTTTTTTAAAGGAATAAATAAAGAAGTCGAGTCACACAATGGAACGTCTTCTAATTCAACTGAAAAAGAATAATAAAAGGTATAATATAAATAGAACTAATAAAATAATAGGATAACAGAAAGTCTTAAATCGAAGGAGGATAAAAATGTTTAAAGCGGTTCTGAGCGATTCGAACATCTTAAAAACCAGTTTTGATGCTATATCTTCTATTGTAGATGAAGTACAGATGCAGGCAGATAGTGAAGGTCTAAGATTGGATGCACTGGATAGATCACATATCACATTCGTACACCTTGAACTTAAACCACAATTATTCGATGAATTTACTATCGACGAGCCTTTAAAAATAAATGTAGACACCGAAGAGCTCATGAAAGTCTTAAAAAGAGCAAAAAGCAGTGATATTGTTGAACTTTCAGTAGATGAAGGAAATCTTATTCTTATATTTGAAGGGGATGCAAGACGCAGATTTAAAATAAGACTTATAGATATTGAATATGAAGCACCAAGTCCACCAGACCTTGAGTACCCAACTGAATTTGAGATTCCATTCAGTCTTCTTAAAAACTCTATTCAGGATATTGAAATAGTCTCAGATAAGATTGCACTTATGGTTGATGAGGATAAATTCACTGCAGAAGCTGAAGGTGAATTTGGTGATGCAAAAATCGAGTATCTTCACGGGGAAAAGATAGATGCAAAATCAAAATCCATTTTTTCACTTGAGAAAATTAAAGAGATGCTAAAAGCAGATAAATTTTCAGATGCAATTGTTTTAAAACTTGGAAATGATATGCCCCTTAATCTTTCCTTAAAAATGGCTACAGATGAAGGAGAGCTTAGTTTTCTTTTAGCTCCACGTATAGAAAGTGAAGAATAGAAGTAAATACAAAAATTAACTGACTACAAAACACAGATACAGTAATCTATAGTGAATGACGTAACTTTTTAAACTTATAAATTGACAGTGTTCGGGGCCACGAAACTGAAAGTTTCGATGGCGCAAAAATCTTTGATTTTTGCAAGCTGTAGGAAGCTTTGCTTCCTGGTCGCAAATCGGAGATTTGCAGGCTATGATTTCCGAACATTCGAAAATTAAAAATTTTCGAAAGTTCTCAAACACGATGTGTTTGGAACCCCAAAATTTTTGAAGGTTTAAAGCATATAAACAAATTACTTTATAAATAATTAACCTAAAGTATTAGGTCATTCACTATAAAAGCGAGGAATAAGGTTGGATGAGTTTTTCCAGAGATTGAGGGAAATCCAAAAAAAAGAACGTAGTACAAGTGGGTTAGCTGATGTTGGAGATAACTTCTATAAAGATGTTCACAACTATTTAGATAAGCTGATAATGAAAATAGGAAATAATCCTTTTTCTTTTGAATCATATCTCCTTAGAGATGCGAGAAGAATTGCAGCAGAAATCTGTGAAAGGCGAGAATATAAAATAACAAGTAGTGCTCTGATGAATGTGCACCGCATATATAGAATATTCGATGAAAAATCAGATATAAATTCTCCTGCCATTCCCCCTGCAAACTTAACCCCTGAGGAAGAAGATCTTTACTATTCTCTCGTAAAATCACTTTCAAAATATAGGAAGGGGATGAAATCTCCTTTAGCTAAATTTAAAGCGAAAAAAGAGAAACAGGAGTTAAAATCAGAAGTATCAAACGTTCCAGAGCCATCTGCACCGTTAGCTAATGAAAATTTAAGCGCGGGAAATGTTAAGAAAGCAGCACCTGCTGGAATTGAACATGATATTGAAAGTTTTCAGGCATATACAAGTTCTGGATTTGAAGCACCCGATATAGAACCGCCTATAGGATCCGAATTAGAACCGGAATTAGAACCTGATATCGGACCTGAAATAGACTTTGAAAGTCTTGAAAAGAGAATTTCAAAGGCAGCTGATCAAAAGGATCCAGTTAAAACACTAATGGTTCTTGA
This sequence comes from Methanobacterium bryantii, assembly GCF_002287175.1. Classification (NCBI taxonomy): domain Archaea; kingdom Methanobacteriati; phylum Methanobacteriota; class Methanobacteria; order Methanobacteriales; family Methanobacteriaceae; genus Methanobacterium; species Methanobacterium bryantii. The sequence continues at coordinate 277,865 of NZ_LMVM01000012.1, forward strand.
AGAGCTTCCCTCTATTATGGGTATTGATAAAAAAGTTTACGGCCCTTTATCTCCTCAAGATGTAATTACGATGCCTGAACCAAATGCAAGGATACTCATAAAGAATAATAAAGGGAAATTTATTGAAAAATATGAAAAGATATCTTATAGATGAGTAACAGGCATGTGGTGCTGTTTAAAAGATATATTTATTAAAAATACACAGGAATGTCCTTATTAACTGGATTATGACATTTTAGTTAGTCTATTTATAAAGATATAGTTACCCATTGTAATACATATTATCTAATTTTTGCAGAAACTGATGGAATTAATCCAAACATATAAATAAACTATTAAGAATAAATAATGCTAATATCGATTGAACTTTGAAAATCATGATATTTTCAAGCCAAAAAACTTTATGAAACTATATTTTTCAGGTTTCAAAATCCTCGATTTTGAAAACCGCTGGTTTTAAAGGTTTTTTTAGGAGTTTAATGTAACTATATTTTTAATCATAAATATATGGTTTATTTTTATAAATAGAGGTGATTATAATGAAAATTCCAAAAGAAAGAAGAACTTACTGTCCAAGTTGTAAAAAACATACTCTTCACGAAGTATTCCAATCCAAAAAAAGGAAAGCAAGCGAGCTTAAATGGGGGCAACGTCAGTTCAGAAGGGTCACAAGTGGGTACAGAGGTTATCCAAGGCCACTTCCATCTGGAAACAAACCAGTCAAAAAATTGGATTTAAGATACAAATGTAAAGAATGTGGAAAAGCACACATTAAAAGAAACTCATTTAGAGCAGGAAAAGTGGAGTTTGTAAGCTAGGTGATCTCATGGCAATTGCAGGAACTCACAAAAGTAATTTTTTAAAAGTCAAATGTTTGGACTGCGGAAATCAGCAGACTGTATTTGATCACGCAGCATCAAATGTCCAGTGTATCATATGTGGGAAAACACTGGTAAAACCAAAAGGCGGAAAATCTGAAATAGTAGCTCAGATTATTGAAGTCCTTGATTAAGTAAAGTTAAGGGCTAATCCAAAATCAGGTGTTTTAATGGTAAGAATGAAAAGAGAATGGCCCAGCGAAGGAGATTTAATAGTAGGAACAGTGCACAAAGTTTTAAACTATGGTGCATTTGCTTCCCTTGAAGAATATGAAGGAAAGGAAGCTTTTATTCATATTTCTGAAGTATCTTCGGGATGGGTAAAAAATATCAGGGATTATGTCCGTGAAAACCAGAAAATCGTTGCAAGGGTCTTAAGGGTAAACCCTAAAAAAGGCCACGTCGACGTTTCCATGAAAAGGATAAGGGAAGATCAAAGGACAAGGAAAATTCAGCAGTGGAAAATCGAGCAAAAAGCTGAAAAACTGCTTGAAATATCTGCAAAAACAATAGGAAAAGATCTTGATGCTGCATATGATGAAATTGGATATGCTATCATAGATGAATTCGGTGATCTTTACGAAGCATTTGAAACAGCCGCAGAAGAAGGAGAAAGTGCACTTAAAGATAGAGGAATAGATGGGGAATGGGCAACAACTATAACTGAAGTTGCTAAAAAGAACATATCTCCTCCTGAAGTTCAGATAACTGGATATATTAACTTAAAATCTTATGCACCTAATGGTGTTGATATAATAAAAGAGGCACTTGGATCTGTTGAGGCTGATAACGTTTCGGTCCAATGTGTTGGAGCTCCAAGATATAGGTTAATAGTTAAATCTTCTGATTACCTTACAGCAGAAAACTTAATGAAAGATGCAGCACAGCAGTGCATTGAACTTGTTGTTGAGGAAGGCGGGGAAGGCGAATTCCAGCGTGAATTAGAATAGGAATATAACTCCATAATAGTATGCTACAGGTCTTTTAATGAAAATGAAAATGAAAAAGTGTAAATCCTGTCACGGGTATACACTTAAAGACAAATGTCCTTACTGTGAAGGTAAAGTTGGAGTGGTATATCCGCCTAAGTATTCTCCTGAAGATAAATATGGGAAGTACAGGAGAATACTTAAAAAACAACTGCTTAAAAAAAGGAGTGATTAGATGAATAAAACTTATGTGAAGATGATAGAAGAGGTGAACCTTAAAGAACCCATATTCATAGAGGCACTTCCTGGAATCGGTCACGTTGGTAAATTAGTTGCAGAGCACATAATTCATGAACTCGAAGCAAAAAAATTTGCAGAGTTATACTCACCATCATTTCCGCCACAAGTCTTTGTAAGTGAAGAAGGGCTTATTGAACCAATGAAAAATGAGTTTTACGCACTTAACGGTGACAATGGGCAGGATTATATAATTCTCGTTGGAAACACCCAAGGTTTAAGTCCAGAAGGTCAACACGAAGTATGTGGAATTATACTTGACCTTGTAGAAAAATATGGGGTTAAACAGATGTTCACCCTCGGTGGTCTTGGAACAGGTCAACCTATTGAAAAATCAAAAGTATTAGGTGCAGCTACTACATTAGAGCTTGCAGAAATGTTGAAAGAACATAATGTAACTTTAAGATCTGCAGATGGGGGTATAATCGGGGCATCAGGCCTTCTTTTAGGAATGGGAATGCTTCGAGGTATTAATGGAGTATGCCTTATGGGTGAAACACCAGGATATTTCATAGATGCTGATGCTTCTAAAGCAGTTTTAACAGTTTTACTGGATATACTGAATATGGAAATAGATATCGTTAAATTAGAGGAAAGAGCAGAAGAAACTCGTAAGATGATATCCAAAGCTCAGCAAATGGAGCGAGAAATGGCTGAAAGAATGCACATAGCTCCTGGCGAAGAAGATTTAAGATACATCGGGTAATCATATTATTTTTAAACATGATTACCATTTATTTTGATTTATTTTTGAGTGATTGTATGACAACGCAGATATTTGTTTAGAATTATTTTTTCCACAGCAAAGCATGTAAATTTAAAGTGGTGGAGTTTAATGATTATTAATGCAGATCTACATATTCACAGCCTTTATTCAATGGCAACTTCAAAAAATATGACCATAAGTACGATTGCATCAGAGTCAAAACTTAAAGGATTGGATTTAGTTGGCACTGGTGATGGTTTTCATCCTGAATGGCTTCAAATTATAGAGCAGAGTACAAAGCCTTCAAAAACAGGAATATACTCAGTTAAAGAATGTGATAATGATTCACAGACGCGCTTGATAAAGAGTGTGGAGCATCCTGAAACCAGCACAGCTAAATGTAAATTCATTTTAACAGCCGAAGTTGAAGACCGCAATAGAGTTCACCAGCTTATTATTTTACCTTCAATTGAATCTGCTTACCAGATAAGGGAAGAATTACCATCTAAAAATATAGATAAAGAAGGTAGGCCTAGAGTTGATATGAATGGGGCGGAATTAATGGATTTAATTAAAGATCACAATGGATTAATAGGTCCTGCCCATGCATTTACTCCATGGACAAGTATTTACAAGGAATTTGACAGTATATATGACTGTTATAATGACGCTCCTGATTTTTTAGAGCTTGGACTTTCTGCAGATACGGATATGGCAGATAGAATAGAGGAACTTCAAGATATTCCTTTTCTTTCAAATTCAGATGCACATTCGCCGTGGCCTCACAGGCTTGGAAGGGAATTTAATGAAATCGAAATTAAAGAAATGACATTTGGTGCATTTAAAGACGCAGTGAAGGCAAAGAAAGTTGTAGGTAACTATGGATTTGATCCAAGGCTAGGTAAATATCATGAAACTGGCTGTGTAAGGTGTTATGATACCATTCCAATTGAAAAAGCACGGGAACTTAAAATGAGATGCCCTTGCGGTGGACTTATAAAAAAGGGTGTTAAAGACAGGATAGGTGACATAGCAAAATGGGATGAACCACATCATCCAGAATTTAGGCCGCAATATACTCATATTCTCCCATTGGCTGAGATAATAAGCCTTGTACATGGAAAAGGGATCACTACAGTTTATGTTCAGAAAATATGGAAGGAAATGGTGCAGACATTTGGAAGTGAAATAGAAGTCCTGATTTATGCGCCTCTTGATAAGATTGCAAGAACTGAACCAAAACTGGCAGAGGTTATAAAGTCATTTAGAGAAAATACCTTGAATATTCGGCCTGGTTCCGGTGGACATTACGGGCAAATTATTTTAGACTGAATTTCTTAATTTAAACCTTTTTTTGGGTATTATTCTCTTTTTTAAGTAATAACTGCCAGTTTGATCAGCGGCATGTATAGATTTGATAAATAAATTTAAAGTGTAAAATATTCTGTTACGTGTTTTCAGCTGCTAAACTGGAATCTTTTTGTTTTTCAGGCAGGGGAATGACTACTGTCTCTTCTTCACATGCTCCTGCATCATGGATTAAACACCCTTCAATTTTGGTGTGAATGGCGGCAGTGTTTTCTGTGTCTACCAGGTCAACTATTTCCAGTTGATCCCTAAATCTTTGGACTGCCTCTTCAGTGACGTTTTCAAGATAGGGTATCGCTCCGTCAGCGCCTACTATTCTTTTTTTGCATCTACACCGTTTTCATGCAGAGCTTTAATAGTTTGTCCAGTGATGTGTCCTTGGACCTCTGCACCACAAACTACTAAAAATCTTATGTTAGAGTTGGAAACAACATTACCAATGACCTTTTCAATACCTAGATTTTCAGTGTGCAAAGATCCGGATATTGATGCTCCTGCTTCAATAGGTTCATTTCCCATATGGGACCCGAGGGTAACTACTGCCACTGCGCTTTCTTCATCTCCGATAGTATAATCGCCGACTATCTGTGGCCATCCTTCAGCAGCAGGTTTTTTGTTTACCATACTTTTCCATCTCCGGTAAAATTTTATTTTACGGACCCAAAAAATCATAGATTTTTGTAGGCTTCGATTTTCGAAAGCCTGCAGAAAGATGTTCTGCGGCAGCAAAAACGTAGTTTTTGCAAGCACTCAAATGCTTTGCATTTTTGGTGCATCGAAAAGCAAAGTTTTTCGATAGCCCTCAAAAATCATAAATTTTTTAAGGTTTAACTATAATTTTTTTAAATGATTCTTTAACTAATAGTTAATTTTTAACTATAAGTTAAATTTTAACTTGTAGTTAACATTATATAAAACTTTTGTTTAAAATTAATATGACACAGACATCAAGTAGAAAAAAATTTTAAAAATTTAAATTATAGTTCTAACTTTAACATATTTGGATATATGGGTTGTAATTAATGTTTATCCATCATATAATGGCATTCGAAGCTCAGCATTAAATTTGTAAGACCGAACTTTTATTATATTCTTAAACTAATTTTAAATAGTGACGAACTTGCACAGATATACATTTTAAGGTGAATCATAAATGGCTATTTCCAGAAAACAACGAGAAAGAGAACAGAGGCGCAATGGACTTATAGATGCTGCAGAAAAGCTTTTTTTTGAGAGAGGTTATGATAATGTTACAATGGATGAAATAGCAGATGAAGCTGAGGTTAATAAAGCACTGCTGTACTATTACTTCAAGAATAAAGAAGCGCTGTTTTTTGCTGTTGATCTTCGGGGAGTCAGAATACTGCATGGAATGTATGTAAAATGTTCTAATCTTGATATTGATGGTTATACTAAAATAAAATCAATGATTCAAAGCCTTTTTGAATTTTCTAAAGATTATCCAGATTATTTCCGTATTTACCGTTATGCAAGAACAGAAAGGTTCCAGATAAGTGATAATGAAGATGCAAAAGAACTTGTAGATCTGACAACTGGAATATGGAGAATCATGGTTGAAGCGATACTTCATGGAATGAAGGATGGAACCATTCGAAAGGATGTGGATCCTGTAGAAATGTCTATTTATATTAATGTTATGAGTATGAGTGCTTTAAATATTGATATGGGCTTTAAACTGATATTGGAAGGTAGGGGAATACATCAAGATAAATTCTGGGAAGATTTGCAGCGTTTTTTAGATCCTGCGATTACAAACCGTTCTTTAATTGATTAAACTGTGTAGATAATAGTTACAGCCATTAAGAAATGAAATTACATGCATTAACTAAATTTTTATATTAAAATGACTAAATGTTACACAGTATAGCTTTATTTTAAATTATTTGGCCTGGGTGAAACAATGGCAATTTCAGATAGGAAAAAACGGGAGAAAGAATATAGGAGGCAGTCTATTATTGACGCTGCTGAAAAGCTGTTTTTTGAGAAAGGCTATGATAACGTTTCTATGAATGATATTGCTGGCGTGGTTGAATTGAACAGGGCCACAATTTATCTTTACTTCGAAAATAAAGAAGCATTGTGCTTTGCAGTTGTTTTAAGGGGAGTTAGAATGTTAAATGTGATGATCAAAGATAATGTAAGGAAAGCTGTTGACCGTCAAAAGATAAATACGATAGGAAGGTCATATTACACATTTTTCCAGGCATATCCTCAATATCTTCAAGTCTATACCTTTTTCCAATCCGGAAGATTTGATTTAACTTGTTTAAGGGGTCGTGCATACCAAGATGTAAATGAGATACTTAAACTGCAAAGGGATATTTTTGATTTTGTACATATAAATATTAAAGACGGAATAAGAAAAGGAAGTATTCTTTCGGATATAGAAGGGTTAAAAAGAGAGGGAATCCGCCAGGATATAGATTCTTTTTATGCAACAAGTTTAATTTTATCTACAATAGAGAGTATTATAAAACTTCCTCCATCTTTAGGAGAAGAACTTAAAGATAGAGAAATAACTGAATACCAATTTGAAGCACTTTTAATGCACTTTGTAAGTAGATTACTTATGAATTAATATTAAGAATATTAGTGGATCTATAAATTAGTTATTTTGTTTTAAATTAGTTTTTTAGCCGTTATTTACCCTTTAAGAGATATTTTTGCTTTTTTCTAGTTTTGATAGCTTAAAGTGGCATTTGAATATTTTTCACAGTTTAAATTTCGATTTTTTTTATTTTTTCTATGTAAGTTGTACCCAAACATTTATATTCTACTAACACCATGTTATAAAATAACACTGTGTTAAAAAATAACAACCTGTTATAAAATGACAGGTGGAAAGCCATGAGATCTCCAAGGTAAAAAGTGTGAAAACAGCCGAATTAGTATTTTCCATATAAGGAGGAATATCATGCCTGCAATAAATGGTAGTAAAAACAAGAGAATAGATATGATAGGACAAAAAAATCGCACTATAAAAACTTCAGGATATATCCGTAAACTTTCAAATCTGGAACGAATGTATTTATGGAGTCCTTACAGTGACGTATCCATGGTCGCAAGGATCAAGGGGAATATTTCAGAAGAAAAACTGTGCAGTGCGTTGGACGTAGTTTTGCAGATTCATCCACTTGCTGGTGCAAAGGTCGTGTTTGATGATGATTATAATGCATGGTTTTCAACTGATAACGTCATTAAACCCTTCTTTAAAACCGTAAAAATGACTTCAGATACACAATGGCTTGAAGAACTCCAACATGAAATCCAAATACCTTTTAATCCAGAAACTGGTCCGATGATTCGGTTTGTATTGATACATTCTGAAACAGTATCAGATCTGGTAGTTATATGCAACCACAGCATATGCGATGGAATGTCACTTGTATATTTAATTCGTGATCTGCTTGACATTTATACAAATCCAGAACAAGAAATTAAAGTAATTAATCCTGTGAATATTAATGATTTTCTTCCAAAAGGTGGATTTTCATTGCAGTCCGCCATGATGAAACTTGTTATGGGCAATGCAAACAGAAAGTGGGAGAAAAATCCTTATTATTTTGACCATAATGATGCGATAGCTGTTCAGGAGTCATACTGGGAGAAATATAAATTCAACACAGTTCTTCTTGAACTTGAGCCTCAAGAAACAAAATTTCTTTTAAAACAATGCAGAAATAAGGGTGTTTCGATTGGTTCTGCAGTAATAGCTGCGTTTATAGCGGCACATGAAGATATTGTCGGTCCATTCGTTAAAAACCAGAAGCAGTTATGGGTTCCCTTTGACATGCGGAGACACGCGACCACCTCAGTCGATGATGTTTTTGGTCTTTGCATTGGAGCACCTCGGTTTTCATACACTTACAATGCAAAAAAAACATTCTGGGAGAATGCAGCAGTTTTACATAAAGAAATCCATAAAAGAGTCTCAAAATTAGACTCACACACCATGGAAACTCCAGATTCTCACCCTACATTTATGGATGCATTGTCTTCATTTGCACTTCTTAAAGAAGTTGTTCCTGAAGCATATACTAAAACAGAGAATTTGAAGAGGTATTTCCAAGATGAAAAGAATATCACTTTCTCATTTGCAAAAAAGTCTAAGAGCATGGTTCCAGGTGCAATCCCTTCAAATTTGGGGCCACTCGACGTACCTGAAACCTATGCCGATCTTCAAATTGATAAAATGATATTTTTCCCCGTAATAAGTGATTCTGTCCCTCTAAATCTTGGAGGGGTTAGTATCGGTGATAAAATGGTATTCTCTCTTAGCTATCCTGAGCCAAGAGATATGGGAAATAATATGACCTGTGAAATGATTCAAATTCGTAACCGGGCTCTAAAATATTTAGGTTTTCCAGATAAAGCAAGCGAAAATGCAATTGTATAAATATTAAAAGGTTAATGGAGATTTTAAAACATGGCAAATGTAAAAGTGAATGATTTGAACATGTATTACAAAGTATGCGGCGAGGGAGAGCCACTGGTAATTCTTCAAGAAGCAGGTATTGAAATTAGTTCTATGTACAATGTTTTAGATGCATTTGCTGAAAATTATCAGGTCATAGCTTTGGATAATCGAGGTGCGGGTAGGACAGACATGCCTGATGAGCCTTATTCCATTGAAATGATGGTTGAAGATACAATTGGTCTTATGGATAAAATTGGCATAACGAGTGCTCATTTTCTTGGAATATCTATGGGTTCGCGTATCGCGCTTGTAACAGCTGTAAAATATCCTGAGCGGGTTAAAAGTTTGATTTTAAACGTGGCAGCGGTAAGTTTTCCAGATGTTTTTAAATCTATTTTAGATGTTTCACTCGAAAATGCGGATTTAAGGGAAAAATTGCTCCAAAAAACAGGAATAGTATTTATACAGAAGTATCCGCCTAACCCTGAATCATTTCTCAGACAATTGAAAGCTATGGCTGATTTCGATGGCAGAGACTATTTAGATCAAATTAAAGCGCCTACACTTGTAATAAATGGTACAAAGGATCATCTAGTGCCTGTGGAATTAACTGAAGAGCTTACACTAGAAATTAGTGATGTAAAACTTGTTCTCGTTGATGAAGGGCATTATTTCTTCGCATTAACTCCTGAATTACTCATTAAATATGCACTGGATTTTTTGGAGGAGTTGAAACGAAAACGATTTTAAAACAGGGGATGTATGGATGAAAGAGGTTGATGACTATAAATTTTTAGAAAAATCGGCACTGGAACATGGATTTGCTGATGCAAAAGTTATACCTATGGATAAAGTAGTAATTGAGGATAGATTACGCCTTCAATGCATGGGCAGCTGTTTTCAACATGGAAAAAACTTGAAATGCCCGCCATACGCGCCGAGCATGGCTGAATTTAGAAAAATACTAAATGAATACAGTTTTGCGATGGTCATTAAATTTAAGCCCCCTGAGATATCAGATGAGATGATAGTAAAATATGGTTTGAATGACATAGAAAATGATAAAGTTTCGTTAATACAGGAATTAGAAACTCAATCAATAAATGCTGTAAAAAATCAGGATATAGATAAATCTATGATGATGCGGTCTGATTTCTCTGGGCCCTGTAAAAATGCTTTAATGGCCATGCTGGAACTTGAAAAAGCTGCATTCAAACAGGGATATACGCTTGCTACAACATTCTTTTATGGGGCATGTTATCTTTGTGAAACATGCAATGTGAAAAATGGCATATGCTTAAATCCAGAGATATCACGTTTTTCAGCAGAAGCTGCAGGTATTAATATTGTTAAAACAGCAGCAAATGCTGGAATGGGATTTAAGTTCCCTATTAAAGAAGAGGAACTGGGAGGCATGGTGATATTATTTATAGATTAATTAATTCAAGTGTGCAGATGGGATAAAAGCTTGAATTAATAGTTACGGTTTAAGTGATAAACCGCGTGTTTTTATCTGTATTGGCCATGTGGGAGATGATGTGAATGCAAAATACTGACGATTATAAAACTTTAGAAAAACTGGCTTTAAATATGGGATACCCTGAAGCAAAGGTTATCCCTGCAGATAATGTTGTAGTTGAAGATAGAGTACGCCTGAAATGTATGGTGGGTTGCCCTCATTATGGTAAAGGCTTGAGATGTCCGCCGTATACGCCCAGTATAGATGAGTTCAGGAAAATACTGAATGATTACAGTTTTGCCATGGTTATTAAGCTTAAACAGCCTGAAATATCCAATGAAATAAAATCAAAATATAATCTGGATAATCTGGAAGAGTTAGATAGACTGCAGGATCGGTATGATGATGTAGATAAAACATCGGCGAAATTATGGTCAGATTTCGCAGTTCATTATAAAAATGCTTTAATAGGCCTGCTGGAACTTGAAAAAGCAGCATTTAACATGGGACATACTTTTGCTACTGTATTTTTTGCTGGGAGATGTATGCTCTGTGAAAAATGTGATGTAGAAACTGGTATGTGTCGTAACCCTGTGATAGCACGTTTTTCTGCAGAGTCTATGGGTATAAATCTACTAAAAACAGCAGAAAATGCGGGAATAGAATTAAAATTTAACTCGAATGATTCAACTGGAATAGCTGTGTTATTAATAGAATGAAAAATGTAAATTTAAAGGTTTAAAATAGTATTAAAGAAGATTTAGAAGATACTGGCTGAACTTCAATTAAGATGAATATAAGTTTAAATGTAAATAAAATAATGAAAATGTGTGATTATCATGCCAGAAATTAAATTAGATACAAATTATGTAGAAGAAATCTTAACTGAAAACAGTTACATTCCAGATGATAATATCGTAACTGTGGTATTTTTAGCTTTATCACTTAAAAAACCAATATTAATTGAGGGTCCGCCGGGAACAGGTAAGACTGAACTTTCTAAAGCGATTTCAAGGGCTTTTGAAAGGGATTTTTTCAGAGTGCAGTGTTATGAGGGCATAACTTTTGAGCAGATCGTTGGGGAGTGGAACTATCAGAAACAGCTTTTGCATCTGGAAATGTCCAAGATAAAGAAAACAGATGCTGAGAAAACCGAAGAAGATGTTTTCAGCGAGGAATTTTTCATAAAAAGGCCGCTTTTATCTGCTTTTATGAATGAAAAATCTTCAGTGATACTTATAGATGAAATCGATAAAGCAGATGAAGAAGTAGAAAGTTTCCTGCTTCAAGCACTTGGAGAAAAGCAAATAACAGTCAATGATCTGGGAACATTTGACCTTAAAAATGACTTACTTGTTATAATGACTTCAAATTCTCAGAGACAGCTCCTTGACGAGACAAAGGACCGCTGTTTATATTTATATATTGATTACCCCACATTTGAAAGAGAAGTTGAAATAGTTAAGTCACATGTTCCTAATGCTTCTTTAGGTTTAATTAAAAGCGTTGTAAGGGCTATGCAGAAAGTAAGGAAACTTAATCTAATTAAAACTCCGTCAATTAGGGCAACTGTGGACTGGATTAATAGTTTACTTGTATTTGGTAAAGATGATTTAGATGATGATTCGTTTAAAAAAACCATCAATGTTGTCATAAAGAATGAAGATGATAAAAATAAGGTGATTGAATCATTTAAACTGGATTAAAAATAAATCTGCTTTTAATGGTGTACTATGTTAGAAGAGATAGCTGAATTTTCAGGAAAACTGAGGGAAAATGGAATTCCTGCAAGTATTAGGAGTACAGAAATAGCCTGCCGAGCTGTCTCTTTAATTAAAGAGAATGATGGGGACTTAAGGGAAGCTCTGGCATGTATTTATCTTAAAGACCAGCGGCAGAGAAAAAGATTTAATGAAGTGTATGGTTCTTTTTTTGAAGGAAAGGAAGAAAATACAGAGGATCAGTCTACAAAAAAACAATCTATGAGTGCAAATCGCACGCTAAAACCTTCAGTGAGTACTACCTCTTCACCAGCAGGTACCAATTCTGTTCATGGTTTAAATAGTATGTATAAAGCTTGGGATCATAGAATGAATCATATAAATGATTCCATAATGGACAAAATAAAGATAGAATACATCGAAAATACCCTTGGGGGGAGCAGTGACGATGGTTCTATAAATGACAAATCTGGTTTACTTAAAAGTAACATAATGACTTTAAATTCCCTTCAGCCTGAACTGATAGATTTGTGCCAGAAACTTGGTAGAAAGATTGCTACAAAAAGAGCACGAAGATATAAACAATCTAAGAAGCAAAAACCCGATATTAGAAGGACTATCCGGAGGAATTTAAAGCATGGTGGAACTCTCCTTGAACTTGTAAAAAGTAAACCTAAACTAAAGAAACAGAATCATTATTTTCTAAATGATGTAAGTGTTTCATGCGATTGGATCAGTATCTGGTTTTTTTGTATGGTTTACGCGGCTCAAAATTCATTTACCCGAGCAAGGGCATTTGAATTTGATAACAAAACTGCTGAGGTAACTTCTGCCCTTTACGAACTCAACATAGTCGATGCATTTGTTAAAGTTTTAAAAATCAGGCATGAAAATGCAATGATTCAGGGTAAATCCAATATGTATACTGCATTTGAAGGTTTCCTTGATCAGGCGAATTTAAATAGTAAATCATACGTCATGATTTTAAGCGATTGCAGGGATTGGGCAGGGCCAAAAGATAATAATAGGCCGTTAAGTGCAGAGTTTATTGAACAAATGTCTAGACTTGCTAAAAGAGTTTTAATATTAAACCCTGAACCTAAAAATAAATGGAACGTAGCAGACAGTCGTGTTTCCTATTATGAAAATGCAGGGGCTGAAGTTTTTGAGGTCCGTGATCTGGAACAGCTTGCTAATTTAATAAGTGAGATTTAAATATTTTAAATTATATTCAACTTTATTTTATTATTTAACTGGTGAATTCAAATGTTTATAGTTAAAATTATTGAATAACTGCAGGTGATATGATGATAAAATATTTAGCTCAAGAAGAAGGACCTACCACTTACCAATTAATTTTTAAAGATACTGGAATCTCAGAAAAGACATATAAAATACTAGAAAAGCATTTAAAGAAATATGATGAAAACTTAGTATTGACGCACGTGCCTGTTGCAGATGAAGTGGTAATTATTGTAAATAAAAAATGCAAAACGGATGAATGCCGTGAAGCGGAAGCAGAACGGTTTATTAAATATTATACGGGGATTTCAAGAAAACTTAAATAAATAGTCACAAATTACCTGCAATTTAATTATTGAAGGATTAAGTGTATTCTATGGAATTTCAAATCGAAAAAATGAAATATGAAGACTGGGAACAGGTTTCAAAAATATATGATGAAGGTATTAAAACTGGAAATGCTACCTTTGAAACAGATGTACCTTCATGGGAATCCTGGATTTCAAAGCATTTGCTATGCTGTAATATCGTCGCGCGCAGGGGAAATAAAATTTTAGGTTGGGCAGCGGTATCGCCAACCTCAAGTAGAGAAGTTTATTCTGGAGTAACTGAAGTCAGCATCTATGTAAGTAAAGAATGTAAAAGAACTGGTGTAGGTTTAGCTCTTCTTAAAGAATTAATAGAATTATCTGAGAATAACGGTATTTGGACTTTACAAGCGGGAATATTTCCAGAAAACAAGGCAAGTATAAATCTGCATAAGAAGTGTGGATTTAAAATTGTAGGCATCCGTGAAAAGATAGGAAAAATGGATGATATCTGGCGTGATGTTGTTTTGATGGAGAGGCGCAGTAAGAAAGTAGTATGACATAGTTTGATAATTTAGATGATTGTAATTCTTATTTTTGCCTGTTTTAACGATTACACTGTTAAATTTAGTACAGTCATAGTCACGGTTTGACCTATTTTATTCATATCTTTTGAATTGAGTTTGTCAAAGGTATTGGCACTGCTCCACGGGGCAACTTCAAAGGGTTGGCTCATTACCTGTAAAACAGGTACCTTATCAATGTTATAATAAAAGGGATAAGTATCGCTGGGGTATGTTGTAGTTCCAGTAACAGCAGAGTATCCTAATTGTTTAGCGTTTTGTTTCATAATGTTTATGAGTTTAGGGTCTCCATTAACAGGCTTGGGCTGGTTACTGTGTCCAATTAAAGATACCTGTTGGCCGGCACCAACACAGTTAAGGTCAATCATTGCTTCACAGTTTTTAACAATCTCGGGATGAGTTTTTACGAAAGCATCAGATCCCTTAAACCACATTTCTTCCCCTCCAAACCCAACAATTAGAACGGTTTGTTTGGGCTTGTAACCTGTGGAAAATACTCTTGCCATTTCAGTTTGTATTCCCATGGCTGCTGCATCATCTGTGGCCCCTTCACAGAATCCTGGAGAGTCTATATGTGAACCTACAATGATGTATTTCTCAGGGCTTTCTGAGCCTTTAATTTCTCCAATAACGTTGTATGTGTATTTACCGTTGCCTAGATCTACTTTCTCTTTATATGCATTGATTCCATTGTTTTTAAATTCAGTTTCCATGTTTTCTGCAGCTTTTAACTCGGCCTCGTTACCGCCGTATCGAGGGCCTAAACTGCAGATTGTTTTAGAGAAAACCAGTGCATTTTGTGAGTTGAATTCTTTGGCTTTGGTCAGTGGATCGGTTACAGTTGGTTGAAATTGATCAAGGGTACTGGATGAATTGAACATGAATGCACCTGCAATTACCACTGCACATAACGCTATTCCTGCAATCAAAAATATGTTTTTATTTTTCATAAAAATTCCCTATCGCATTTAATTATTATTTAAAATGGTGATAATCATTTGGTCATGATTTAAACTAAATTAGAAAGTTTAAAAGAGTTAGAATCACAATATCTCAGATTAGTTATTGATGTGGTATTGTTAACTTTTGAGTTAAGTTCCTGCACATAATTTCTTTATTTAAACTTAATAATAAACTTTATTAGAATAGTAATAATTAGAATGTTATGGGTTGATTAATTTTTATGTGGTAACTGGCAAAAAAAGAGATTATTTGTTATTTAGAATGTTTTTAAAACTATTTTGAGCAATAAAATGAGATTAGATTTTAAAATAAATAGTTTGTTTTTGAGATTTCTTTTTTGGAGTGGGGATATAGCTTTTAAATTGAGGGGGTTAAAATTAGAGTTCCTATTTTGATTTCTGATCTCCGAGCGATAGCGAGGCGATTTCTAATTGGTTTTGAAATCTTATCAGAATTTAATAAAGGATTTAAAATAGAATTTGTTTGAATTTAATAAGAATTAAAATTGAATTTAATATGATTTTAGTTTTCCGGAACTCAAAAATTTTTTATTTTTGAGTGAAGATTTTGGATTCAAACTTTTCGTAAAAGTTTGAGCGGACCCGCCGGGATTTGAACCCGGGACCCTCAGATTAGGAGTCTGATGCCCTGTCCTGGCTAGGCTACGGGCCCACATGTATTCAGAATTAATTTGTTTGATATGATTTATAAGTTTTTATTTTAGTATTTAACTTGTCTGCTTTTTAGATTTCGATCTTCCGAGCGAAGCGAGGCAAACCCAATTGTTTTTGAAATCTTCAGTGGATTTAAATGAAGAAGATTTAAATTAGAATTTGTTGGAATTCAGATAAGAATTAAAATTAGAATTCGCCTTGATTTTGGTTTTACCGCAACTCAAAATTTTTTATTTTGAGTGAGGATTTTGGATTCAAACTTTTCGTAAAAGTTTGAGCGGACCCGCCGGGATTTGAACCCGGGACCTTCGGATTAGAAGTCCGACGCCCTATCCAACTAGGCTACGGGCCCTTATGATACAGTTCAAAGTTGGTAATTACTAGATTGTAGGTTCTGATATATAAAATAAACTGTTACATGTAACTATTTTTATAATAATTACACGCAACCACCAATCCAGCTTAGTTTTACATGTACGCTGGTGATTCTGTTTCGCCTTGCCCTTGTACAGTTTGAGCTAGCTCTTTAAGTCTATTTTCTATTTCTTCCGCTTCTTTTATAAGGGGCTCTGCATTGATATTCGTGCCTAACATTTTGTTTAAAATGTTTGTAACATCTGCAGCAGCCCTTGGGTCTGGATATGGGCTTGTTATTTCTGCAAATAAACAGGATCCCGGTATGCCTTTCATCATGCTCCTCGTAAGTAAAGTACCTGATAGACCGCTTATATTTCCGAATGGTAAAATAGGCAGGTCTAATTTTCCAAGGCGTTCCAGGGATTCATCTGAGTTTGCAGCACCTGCAGCTCCCTGGCTTTTTTCCCTTACAACTATGCTGTTAAATGTAATTATTTCCTTACT
Organism: Methanobacterium bryantii; assembly: GCF_002287175.1. Classification (NCBI taxonomy): domain Archaea; kingdom Methanobacteriati; phylum Methanobacteriota; class Methanobacteria; order Methanobacteriales; family Methanobacteriaceae; genus Methanobacterium; species Methanobacterium bryantii. The sequence goes on from NZ_LMVM01000012.1 coordinate 294,293, forward strand.
ATTATTTCGTTCCATCCAGTCGACTATGCCGTTTGTCATGTCGAAAGCGACATTTTGAGGGATGATGAAATCTGAAAGGAATAAAACAATTCCTTCTGTAGCGTATATCCTAAATGGATGGATTGCTTTACCTTTATACAGTACTGCAAGAGGAGGGAAATATTTGGAGTCAATATATCCTATTTCCTCCATTTTAAGCTCTTCAACTAAAAGCCATCCTAATATATTTCCTATAAGGCCTAATTCAGGTGATCCTTCTAAGACTATTGCATCTTCAACATTTTTAGAAATTATTTTACAACATTCATATTCAGTCTCAACCATATCAACCATCTACGGTGCACCTCCTGCACCTCCAACGTTTTTACCTGTTTTAGCGTTTATCCAGATTTCTCCGGCTTGTTTACCGTTGTACATGATTGGAACAATATAGACTTTTTCACCGTCCATTGTTGTAAGCTTAGGAGTACCTGCGGTTGCTCCATCCTGTTCTATATAATTATTTTGAACAATTGATTTAGCTTCGCTTGCTGATATTTTCACACTACTACCTCCATTTGAACTTGAAGTTTGGGTTCCTGTAGAAGTTGTACCACTCTGGGTTTGAGTTTGGGTTTGACTTCCATCAGACGAGGTAGTTGTGCCCTGATCTGAAGATTGCTGGTTGTCCTGTGAAGTAGAAGGCTGCCATAAGCCTGTAGTAGTTGTAGTAACCTGATAAGTAGCCGCTGCGACACCTATGAGTAATACAATAACAACGGATAAAAGAATCTTTGTGTTAACCATTAGTTCACCTCTTCATAGAATTGCACTGATCTCTAAATTGGAGTTATTACTTAAATAATGTTTACTAATATAAATCTTTGACTTATTATAGTTTTAGTGTTCCCGATTATAGTTAGAAAAAAGCTTATAAGTGCGTTAATGAAGTGTTTTTAAAAAATTAAAGATGTTTTCGTTGTTTTTATATTTATATAATGTTAAGCTTATTAATCGGAGATTGTTAATTAGTCTTTTATGTTATATATATTTTTCATTTTTTTTTTTCAAAGAAAAGCTTATTATTATAGATAATAAATTGAAATAGTGATATTCGTATATTTTAAAAACAAGAGGTGATACATTTGAGCGAAAAGATTGTTATATCGCCAACATCACGACAGGAAGGACATGCCGAACTGGTCATGGAAGTCGACGATGAAGGAATAGTAACTAAGGGGCGATACTTAAGTATTACTCCAGTCAGAGGACTAGAAAAGATAGTAACAGGCAAAGCTCCAGAAACCGCACCAGTAATCGTGCAGAGGATCTGTGGTGTCTGCCCTATACCTCATACTTTAGCATCAGTGGAAGCTATGGATGATTCATTAGGTATAGAACCACCAAAAGCAGGTAGGCAGTTAAGAGAGTTAACTTTAGCAGCTCACCATATAAACAGTCACGCTATACACCAGTTCCTCGTTGCACCTGATTTTGTGCCAGCAGATTTACTCACAACAGCGATAAACATGGTCTCCGAAATCCGAAAGACTTCTCAGAACGTGGTTGACGTAGTAGCGGGTGAAGGTATACATCCTGCTGATATTAGAATAGGCGGAATGGCTCGAAACATAAGTGAATTAGCTAGGAAAAGGTTATATGCCCGAACAAAAGCATTAGAACCTAAACTTAACGAATTTGTTGATCTATTCATAGGTTTAGTTGAAGATAAAGACTTACCAAAAGGTTTAGGTGTACACGACCAGAAAACTATGGCTACAGATGTGCTTTACGGTGACAGAACCAAATTTGACCTAGACAGGTTCACTGAAATAATGCCAGAAAGATGGTATGACGACCCAGAAATCGGTAAAAAAGCCTGTTCCACAATTCCATTATATGATGGTAGGAATATAGAAGTAGGTCCAAGAGCCAGAATGGTTGAATACAGTGGATTTACTGGAAAAGGTACAGTTGCCCAACACGTAGCAAGAGCTTTAGAAATGAAATCTGCTCTTTCAAAAGCAATAGCCATACTTGATGAACTCGATACATCTGCTCCTGCAAACGTTGGTAACTTTGATGTCAGAGGTACCGGTAAACTCGGAATCGGTGCAATTGAAGGTCCAAGAGGAATGGACGTTCACATGGCTCAAGTAGGCGAAAACGGTAAAACTGAATTCTACAGCGCTTTAGTCCCAACAACCTGGAACATTCCAACTATGGGGCCTGCAACCGAAGGATTCCACCATGAATTTGGGCCACACGTAATAAGAGGATACGACCCTTGTCTGTCTTGTGCTACACACATGATAGTAATAGACGACGAAGACAAGAGTGTCTTAAAAGACGAAATGGTCAGATTATAAGGGAATAAAAATGCCATACGATGCGGAGATTTTAGTAGTTGGCTGCGGAAATGTCCTTTTCGAAGATGACGGATTTGGACCAGCAGTAATAACGGCCTTACAGGAATATTTCAAGGATCATGAACTTCCAGAAAACACGATGTTAGTAGACGCAGGGACTAGTGCACCACATTTTATATTTTCTCTTCCACATGAATCATGGAAGAAGCTTATAGTAGTAGATGTGGTTGAATCTAGAGCTGAACCAGGGACAGTACGGAGATTTGAGGTAACAGAGCTTCCAGAGGGACGATATACCGATGCACATTCATGGTCGGTGGAAGAACCTTTACATGAATTAAGTAAAAAATGCGAAGTTTTCGTAATTGGATGCCAGCCAGAGTCTATCTCTGCCCCTGATGTTAAAATGAGTTTAACTGAAAGTGTGGAAAATGCCATTCCCAAGGCCATGGAAATCATTTTAAAGGAAATAGGGGTTTAGCATATGTTAGCCCGAATTAAAAAATTTTTAGGAATGGAAGCTAAACCGGCGGAAGAAAAAGAAGTGCCAATGGAAGAAAAAAAAGTAGCTTCAAACGAGGAGGTTGAAAAAGTGGCTGAAGAGAAACCTAAACCAAGAATTGGATACATCCACTTGAGCGGGTGTACAGGAGATGTAATGTCGTTGACTGAAAATTACGACATTTTAGCACCTTTACTCACTGAAATGGTGGATATAGTATACGGACAAACACTGGTAGACCGATGGGACATACCAGAAATGGACATAGCCTTAGTAGAAGGATCTGTATGTCTTCAAGATGAACACAGTTTACATGAACTAAAAGAAGTTCGTGAAAAGGCAGGATTAGTAGTTGCTTACGGTTCCTGTGCTGCAACAGGTTGTTTCACCAGATATTCAAGAGGTGGACAGCAAGCACAGCCAGCTCACGAATCATTCGTGCCAATAGCAGATGTTGTTAAAGTTGATTTGGCAATCCCAGGATGCCCACCATCACCAGAAATCATCGCTAAAACAGTTGTTGCTGTACTTAACGGTGATATGGACTACTTACAACCAATGATGGATCTTGTTGGCTACACCGAAGCATGTGGATGTGATTTACAACTTAAAGTAGTAAACCAGGCATTATGTATAGCATGTGGAACCTGTGCAATGGCCTGTCAGACACGTGCACTTGACATGACAAACGGTAGACCAGAACTAAATGAGGACAGATGTGTAAAATGTGGTATATGTTACACTCAGTGCCCAAGAAGCTGGTGGCCAATGGAAAGAATTAAAAAGGATACTGGATTATAGGAGGCTAAAAAATGGTATTAGGAACATATAAAGAAGCACTCTCTGCAAGATCAACCGATAAACAGATCCAGAAAATTTCACAGGACGGAGGAATTGTATCAGCTCTCCTATCATTTGCTCTTGATGAGAAAATTATAGATGGTGCAGTTGTATCCGGACCTGGAAAAGACATGTGGAAACCAGAACCAATGGTTGCTATGTCATCTGATGAAATTTTAGCTGCAGCAGGTACCAAATATACATTTTCACCAAATGTATTCATGCTGAAACAAGCTGCAAGACAATACGGTCTTGAAAAAATTGGTACTGTAGCAATTCCATGTCAGACCATGGGTATAAGGAAAATGCAGTCATATCCATTTGGTGTAAGATTTGTCGCAGACAAAATTGCATTACTTTTAGGTATATACTGTATGGAAAACTTCCCATTTGCATCTCTCCAGACATTCATCTCAGAGAAAATGGGAGTTAGCCCAGAACTAGTCGAAAAAATGGACATAGGTAAAGGTAAATTCTGGATATACACAGCAGACGACGAATTAAGCATTCCACTCAAAGAAACACACGGATACGAACAGAGCGGATGTAAAGTTTGTCTTGACTACGTTGCAGAATTAGCTGACCTTTCAACAGGTTCAGTAGGTTCTCCAGACGGCTGGTCAACAGTACTTACCCGTACTGACGCTGGTGAAAACGTATTTAAACTTGCCGTTGACGCAGGTTTAATCGAAACCAAACCTATGGCTGATGTAAAACCAGGTCTCGGTCTCTTAGAAAAGCTTGCAAAAGACAAAAAAACCAAGAATCAAAAAACAATTGATGAAAGGATCGCAATGGGATTACCAGTCCCATACAAAGCAAGCACAGAAAAAGAAGACCCACTTGCAAACTACTAAGTTTGAGAATGTAGGAACTAGTTCCTACTAACTTTTTATTGCTCAAAAATTCTATGAATTTTTGGCACCCCAAACACTTTGTGTTTGAGGGTTTTATTTTTTTAAATTATATTCCAACAATTATAACTATATTATGTGATTAAAATGGACATAATTACACTTTTAGGGGCAATGTGCCTTGCTTACGGTGGTATGTTAATCCTGTATTATAGGTTACGTACAACCGAAAAACGAAAAGAATTATCTTACCTTATGTTAAATGGAATAAAAAACATGCGCCGTGGTAATTTAGATAAAGCGTTAATATATTTTGATAAGGCGTATGAATATACCATTGAAACAAATAACATGGAAGAAATGGCGGATGCACTTTATAATATTGGTATAATATACAAAGAAAAAGGGGAAATGGACAGCGCAGTAGAATACCTGAACAGTGCACAAAGTGTATATGATGAACTACATGATAAAGATGGTAGTAAAAAAGTAACAACCGTCACACAATCAATTCGATAAAATGATATTAGTTTTAATGGAGTTCCGATAATGGAATCCTTAAATTTAACTCCTGCTGAATCTCTGATTATTGTATCTCCTAAAGCCAGTGGAGATAAGATGATAAAATTCACATTGATGGATCTACTCTTAAAAAAGAGCCTTAAATTAGATATAAGCGAGAAATTCAACTTTTTAAAAGGTTCCTATAGCAGTATAATTATTAGTGAAGGTGAATCCTGCCAGTGGCCTTTTAAACCACATGAAGAAATATTAATAGAGCTGATTTTAGAACATCATGAGTTGAAGCTCGATGAACTTGTAAATATATTACATAAAAAAATGGGTTCACCTATAGAATATAAAAATAGATATGTAAGAGATCCTCTTATTGATAAAGGCTACTTTAAAATGCAAAAGAAGATGTTAATGTCTCTTGCTCCTTATAATATGTATTCCTTAACTGATAATGGACTTAAAGTGAAGTATAAAATAAATAAACTACTTAATGAGGCAGAAGATCTTAAAAAATGGATGAAAGAAGATTTAGGACGGGCAAAAGCGTATCTATCTGTTTTGGGGTCGCATATACTTTTAACAGATGTTGATATAAAAGATATTAAAAAATTCAATAGAATATTGTCTTACATAAATCCTGAACCAAAT